>JANOXY010000348.1:0-2757 GCA_031418675.1 Pseudomonadota bacterium | reverse complement strand
TACCAGGGCGGCCAGCCGGGCCATAAAATCGAGCGGCTCGAATACGACATCCGTCGTGCCATCCCGATACGGCGTCTTCAGGTGGTAGCGAATATTCCCCTGCTGCGTTAAAGACAAGTGTTCAATCGAGACCGCCGGGCGGGTGATGCATCGGCACAGTCGTTCGTGCTTCTTGCGGTCATGCACCGCGCTCGCTACCCCGGCGTGCAACGAAAACCCGGCTGCTTTCGCGACCGAACTGCTGTCGTCTGCTGCGGCGACCGCCGGCATCGTTTGCAAGGTAAACGCCTTGCGTCCCTGGTGGGGGCCGAGCGCGATGCGGTAGGTAATCGAATGACCCAGTAGATCATCAAAGCCCGAGAGCTCGGTCGGATCCAAAGTCAGAAAACTGTTCTCAACGTCCCGCACCAACAGTCCTTGGCGTTCAAGCGCGCGGCCAACGCGCTTACTGATGAGGTGAACCAACTTCTCAAGCGCCACCACGGTCGGCGGCGGCGCCCGGCGAAAGGCCAACCGCTCGCCCGTCGTCACATGCACGCCGTCGAGGAATAGCATAGGGGAGTGGATGTTAAGATTCAGCGCACTCCCGAAGCGTTGGATCAGGGTCACCGCTCCAGTCTGTTCTGTGTTGTGGTGATAGCAGGCGGCTTTATTCAGATAACTCGCGATGGCGCGATAGACGACGCCCAGCACCTGACCCATGACGACGGGTGTTGGCGCCAATTCCAGATTGAGCCACCCTGCCGACGCCCGAATGAACCACACCATATGCCAAGATGAGCTGCGGCGACGCGGCTCGGGAGCTGATAGAAGTGGCGTGTTGGCGCTGACGCGAAATTGAGCCATTTTCAGCTCGCGCGCCAACCTTAGAGTGAGCCAGTTCATTCAGCTCAAATGCCGCCTTGCATCTGCTCATCTTCCAATATTATCTGGCTCAATGCAGCGTCGGCAGGGTGGCTCAAATTGGAATCAGCGCCAACAGCTCGGCGGGCAGATAGCGAGCTAGAGGGGCGAATTTCGCGCAGAATGGGCCGCTGGCGCGTTTTACGACCGGGGCGCGACTTTGCCCTTGGCGGGTCATGTATAACGCAACGCGGATCATCCTGGAGCGTGCCGCGGAAAAAATGACCGATGCTCTTGGTGTAAACCCATCATCCCCGAGGGAAAAAGCGACCTAGCTAAGCAACCGCAGCCATGGATTGTGCGATGAGTGCGCGGAGGTGAGCGACGCCTTGAACAAGCGCCCGGGGCCGCAGCACGCCAAGCAAGGACGCGCTTGTCTGCGCGCAGGGACTTCGCTAGGCTCGTTACCACATTCCACCACCAAGAGGCGCACCCGATGGCTCGCATTCCCCTGGTCGAAGCCGAGAACGCTTCCCCCGAAGTCCGCGCCCAGTATCAGCAAATGCAGGATCTCGGCTTCCCGGTGTCCAATGTCTTCAAAGTGTTCGGCGCAAATGCCAGCATCCTCGAAGCCTTCCTCAGCATCGTCAAGACTCTTTACGTCAACCCGACGCTTACGCCGCGCTACCGCGAACTCGCCTATCTCCGCGCCTCGCAGCTCAACGCCTGCCATTACTGAATCCCCACTCATGTGATGCTCGGTCTGAGTGTCGGCTTGACAGAACAGGAGATGGCCTCAATGGGCGCGCCGGACAACTGCGCGAGCTTCGATGAAACGGACAAACTGGTGCTGCGCTATTCGGAGTCGCTGACCCGAGACAACCGCTGCGACGACCAGCTTTATGGCGAGCTGGCGAAGCGCTTCGACAAGGATGAACTGGTAGAGTTGTGCGTGACGGTCGGTCTGTCGGCGATGGTCAATCGCGTGCATGCGACTTTCCGCACCGATGTCGATGACAGCACCGAGGCCGCGGTCAAAGGCATGGGTGCCTGCCTGCTGCCGCTGCGCAGCTGAGCTTGATGGGAGAGATTACTCGGCGCCACTAACAGGTATGAGCGCGCAGTACACTTTGCGGGGCTTCCTATAGCGCAATCAGGGTCATGATGCGTTCGATGATGAGGGAGAACCAATGCTCGGCGATGTGTCGGCCTGCGCCGACACATCGCACTCTCAAGTTTCAGCCGGCCGAGCTGAAGTCGGCCGGCGGGTAGTAGGGCGTATCGCCCAGCGCGTCGACGGCTTCCCAGAACTCGGGGCCGGAGTTCAACTGGCCGACCTTGTCCGGATCGAGCATGTTGGATTGGCGCCGGTAGTTCCAACTCTCGGGCACCAGCCGCACGGCTTCCTTGAAGTGATGCTTGGCCCGCGCTAGGTCACCCTTGCCATACAGATACCGACCGAGACGCACGTGAGTCGCTGCGACGACATCCGCTTCGCGCGGTCCGCGCATGCGCTTGCGCACTTCCTCGGGCGGCAGGACGTAGCGGCTGGACGCGCCCTTGTCCGCCCAGTCACGCAGCGCGTTGATATAGGTGTCACGAACGGCACGGCCTTCGGCCGCAGCATCATCGGGGATCTCCAAGGTTTCGCGATTCAGGTGACGCACGATATCAGCAGAACCCGCCGATTCCGCGGGCCGCACAATGTGGCCGGTTTCGTCAATCCACACGCCTTGCGGCACGTTGGTCATGCCGTAAAGCTCAGCCACGATATGCGCCTCATCGATGAGACACGTATAGGTCGGTGGCGCTTGGCGCGCCCACAACTCGTCCGACCAGCCCATCAGGCGGGCCAGGATAGCGGGACGCTCCTTGCAGTCTGCGGCACGGATCCCGGCCTCGACCGCGGCCTTG
>JANOXY010000347.1:0-6531 GCA_031418675.1 Pseudomonadota bacterium | reverse complement strand
GATCCTGTACGTGGCCACGACCGGCAAGCTGGACGACGTGCCCACGCCGCGCGTGAAGGAATTCGAGATCCAGTTCTACCGCTTCCTGGAGATGGAGCGTCCGGACATCCTGAAGGAACTCGGCGAGACCAAGGCCCTGTCCGACGACCTGGCCAAGAAGCTCGAGGAAGCCACCGACGCCTTCCGCACGTCGTTCCTGGCCTAAGATGTTCGGCAAGATAGCTCGGCGTGCAGTGGTTGGCCGGCCGATTGGCCAGATCCTTCATGAAGTTCATGCCACTGACCTTGCCCCGCGCCAGAGCCAACGCGGCGCGGGTATCGGTCACCGCTTTTTCATCGACCAGCAGGGTGATGCGCGTCAGGCCGTGCCCTTCGGGTTTGGACTTGAATTCCGTGTAGCGATAAGTGTCGGCGGCAAAGCGCGCAACGTGCTGGTCGACCAGCCAGCGCAGATCGCGACCTTTGACCGTGACATCCAGCAAGGTACTCGTGGCGTTGCGCAGGGAAGCAGCCTTCACTGCATCAACCGCCTTGCCCAGCAGCTTGTGGTAGTCCTCGGGACCGATGCCCTCGCGTTTGCCCAAGCCCACCAGCAGCACACGCTCAGCATCGATGCCGCTGACATCGGGCAGCAACAGACATTCCCCCACTTTGCCACTCAGGTCACCGCGCGCCACGATGCGCGTGAGCGCGCCGCGCGCAGCACGATCAAGATCGGCGGCCCGTTCGCTCAGTGCACGACCGATGTGCACGCCGACAATGATGCAAGGGGTCTTGTGCTTACGTGCCGGCCCGTGCTTGACGGAAAATTCCATAGATTTGCTCGCCGTGAGAAGATTGCGGTGGTCGTCGGGTCCCAACGCCTGAGTCGGACCTGGGCGGTCGCCTGCGGCGTCGCGGCAGTTTATGCGTTTGCGTGATGACGCGCAAAGCGCCCAGCGCACAGCAGATCACAGCGAGCATGCAAACAAGCGCCCATCAATGCCTAGCGACACAAAGCGTGCGTTGTACTGGCGCGACGCCCGGCGCCGCCAGCGCAGACTGACATGAAAATTCTCGATCGCTACATCCGCCGCAATGTCATCGCCACGACCATGACGGTACTGGTTGTGTTGCTCGCGATTTTTTCGTTCTTCAGCTTCCTTGATGAACTCGAGGACCTCGGCCATGGCAACTACGGTCTGCCACAGGTCGTCATGGTGGTTTTGCTGCGGCTGCCGGGGCTGGCCTATCAGCTGTTTCCAATCGCCGCCTTGTTGGGCGCACTGATCGGTCTCGGTGGCATGATGGAACGCAACGAGATCGCGGTTATTCGCTGTGCCGGCGTGGCTCGCCAACGCCTGGTGTGGTCGGTGATGAAGGCGGGACTGGTGGTCGTGGCGCTGGCGGTATTTGTCGGCGAATTTGTCTTTCCACCGGCCGAAATGCTGGCGCGCGAGCTGCGCGCTTTGTCAGCTTCGGACCGATCTGCGTCCAGCTCGCGCCATGGATTCTGGGCCCGTGACGGCAATTCCTACATCAATATCCGCGAAATTCTGCCGGGCGAGCACTTCCGTGACATTCGCATTCTGGAGTTCGACGACGGTAACCATCTGTTGCGCTCGACACGCGCTGAATCGGCGCAGGTGCGCGACGGAAAATGGCAACTCGCAAAACTGCACCAGACCGAATTCGGCGGCCTTGTACCTATCGCCCGCGAACTGGAAGTCGCGAGTTGGGATTCGCTCCTTGATCCCGATCTGATCGGCCTGGTGGCGATTAATCCCAACACGCTTTCGTCGCTGGAGCTGTTCCGCTACGTCCGTTTTGTCCAAAGCAACGGTCAGAATGCGGAACACTGGAAACACGCTTTGTGGGTCAAGCTCGGTTACCCCTTGGCCGCAACCGTGATGGTCTTTCTCGCCATTCCCCTGGTACTCGGCGCGTCCGGCGCGGTGGGAGCCGGACGGCGCATTTTGATCGGCGCGCTGATCGGGCTCGGCTTCCACGTCATGAACGAGACCTCACGTCACCTCGGACTGGTGGTTGGCATGCCACCGGCCCTCAGTGCACTAGGCCCAACCATCCTGCTGTTCTCAATCGCAATGCTGCTCAGTCGCCGCGCGCAGTGACGCGCATAACCAGGCGGGTGCGCGACCAGCGGTCATGCCAGGTCCGGTTTTGTGCGTCGAACAGCGCCGCGAGATAACCGGCCCCACACAGCAGCTGGGACACCATCGCACCGGCAAAACGCGCTGCGATTTCGCCCCAGTACGGGCGCCGCTCACCATTCTCCGCCACGATTTCCAGGCGCCAGGCCTGCATACCCAAGGTCCGTCCACGGCGCCAGCAACTAGCAAAATAGGCGAACATGACGGCCAGCACATAGAGGGTCAGTAGCGGGTGACCGGGTTCGATGGTCCCGCCCGCCAGCAGCACGGGGATGAAGGCGGCGAAATAAACCAAGGTAAAGACCGCAATGGCGTCGTATAACAGAGCCATCATGCGGCGCGCAAAGGGCACAGGCTTTTTGATTTCAGGCACGCAGGCGTGACGGCTCTAAACAGGGTTGGAAATGGCACGCGCCGAGATGCGATGCGGCCCCTATCGAGCCATTCGCCCTTAGACACAGCCCGGCGCCTATGCTTCGAAATCGACTTTGCGAAGATGGCGCTCCCTAGGGGAGTCGAACCCCTGTTCTCGGCGTGAGAGGCCGATGTCCTAGGCCACTAGACGAAGGGAGCGAAATTGCAAGCGCAGATGGTACCATACGAGCCCGCGGCCGCTCACGGCGGCCACACCTCGCAGGCGATCGACATTCGAGTCGGCATCCGACTGCACTGGCCATAGGCGCATTCGGTTGCCCGGCAAAGCGCAAGCGCGCACAGGAAAGATGATCCCGAGAAGTCATTGAGCATCCTAATCGATCTGGTTCGGGCGGCCGCCGCCCGTGTCACCCGGCGCGCGGCTCCCAATGCCGCCACCAGCGCGCCCGTCGGCCCTGAAACGCCAACCGCACGTTCAAATCGCAAGGACGAAGGCAGTGTGCCCACGCGGCGAGGCCAGGCGCGCATCTATACGCGCGGCGAACATGGCATATCGCGCAAAATGATCTCATCTAGCGCGCTGAAAGTGCTGTATCGCCTCGACGGTGCCGGCTTCCGTGCCTGTCTGGTCGGTGGTGGGGTGCGTGACTTGCTGCTGGGTCGCGAACCCAAGGATTTCGACGTGGCGACCGACGCCAGTCCCGACCAAGTGCGCGAGCTGTTTCGCAACTGCCGACTCATCGGCCGCCGCTTCCGGCTCGCCCATGTACGATTTGGCCCGGAAATCATCGAAGTTGCGACCTTCCGCGCCGCTCACGACGAGGATTCCAGCGAGCAAGGCGAAATGAGTAATGAGGGTCGCATCCTGCGCGATAACGTCTACGGCAATATCGAAGACGATGTCTGGCGCCGCGATTTCACCGTGAACGGTTTGTATTACGACATCCACGACTTCAGCGTCATCGATTACGTCGGTGGTGTTGAAGATCTGCAAAAGGGTGTCTTGCGTGTAATCGGCGATGCTGAGCTGCGCTATCGCGAAGACCCGGTACGCATGCTGCGCGCAGTGCGCTTCGCCGTGAAGCTGGGCTTCAAGCTCGATGAGGCTTGTGCGCGGCCCTTGCCGCAGCTCGCGGGCCTGCTCGATGCGATCTCGCCAGCGCGCCTGTTCGACGAAGCCCTCAAGCTGTTTCACGGTGGTTATGCCTTGCAGTCTTTCGAGGCTTTGCGCCATCACCATCTGTTCGAGCACCTGTTCCCGCTGGCCGAGGTCGCCCTCAGTCACGAACGGCACAATTTCCCAGCTACGCTCATCGGCCGTGCCCTCGACAACACCGATGTCCGTATCACCCAAGGCAAGTCGGTCACACCGGCTTTCCTGCTCGCGGCCCTGTTGTGGGATGCTTTTGAGGACCGCCGTCAGGATCTGGAAGCCGACGGCATGCCACCCACGGAAGCCCTCGACCTGGCAGCTGACCAGGTGATCGGCAAACAAGTTGCGCGCCTCGCCGTACCGCGTCGCTTCACGCAGATCACGCGCGACATCTGGTCCATGCAGCCGCGGTTAGTCGACCTCACGCCCAAACGTGCGCGGCGTACGTTTGAAAATCCGCGCTTCCGCGCCGCCTATGATTTTCTCAAGCTGCGCGCGGAAGCCGGTGACGACGTTGCTGAGTGTGCCTCCTGGTGGACCGATTTCCAGGAAGCCAGTGATGCCGATCGCGAGGCGATGCTCGCGCAATTGGACAACGGTCCTGCCGCTGGCGGCCAAAAGCGCCGGCGCCGGCGGAAGCGCCGCTCGTGAATTGCCGAGTGACGGCCTATATTGGCTTGGGAAGTAACCTGGAAAATCCTGCCGCGCAGATCACACGCGCCATCGACGCGCTCGAAACACTGCCGCACACCAGTTTTCGCGCCGTCTCGAGCTTCTATCGCAACCGGCCTATGGGGCCGCAGGATCAACCTGATTTTGTCAACGCCGTGCTCGCCATCGAAACCGGTTTGTCGCCACGCGCGCTGCTGAAGGCAATGCAGGGTATTGAACACGCACAAGGTCGAGCGCGCACCGTGCAACGCTGGGGGCCACGCATCATCGATCTCGATTTGCTGGTTTACGGCGATGAGTTGCTCAGCGAAGATCAATTGCAAGTGCCGCACCCAGGTATTGCCGAGCGTGCCTTCGTGCTGGTACCGCTGGCAGAAATCGCCCCACAACTCGCGATTCCTGCACTCGCTCCTTTATCGACCTTGCTGGCTGCCGTCGATTGCACCAGCGTCAAGCCGATGCCGGCTCCTATTCGTTCTATGCCACGGAAATCCTCGACGCGATGATTACGAATTCAGATTTGAAGACCCTGCGTGCGACGCTGCGTGAATGGCGGCGCGAAGGCCTAACCGTCGCACTGGTGCCTACCATGGGTAATCTGCACGAAGGGCATTTGTCGCTGCTGGCCCGTGCGCGTGCCATCGCCGATCGCAGTGTGGTCAGTATTTTTGTCAACCCGATTCAATTTGGGCGCGGTGAGGACTACGAACGTTATCCAAGCACCCTTGATGCCGATCGCGCCAAACTCGAAGCAGCCGGCCTCGACCTGCTGTTCGCGCCAAATCTAGCTGAGCTTTATCCGGGTGGCATACAGGAAGACACCCGTGTCACGGTGCCGGCGCTGTCGGACATCCTGTGTGGTGAATTCCGACCGGGCCATTTCTCCGGCGTGGCAACCGTCGTCAGCAAACTCTTCATCAATACCCAGCCGGATTTTGCCCTGTTTGGCGAAAAGGATTTTCAACAGGTCATGGTCATTCGCCGCATGACCCACGATCTACTGTTTCCGGTCGAGATCATCGGCATGCCGATTATCCGCGAGGCCGACGGCCTGGCCATGAGTTCGCGCAATAGCTATTTGAAACCCGAAGAGCGGCGTGTCGCGGCCGGCATTTTTGCCAGCTTGAATCGCGCGGCCAGCGAGCTGCGCGTGCAGGCGCTGCCTGTGACCGCGCTTGAACGCCGCTGCGAGGAAGAGCTCAAAAGCCTGGGCATGCGCCCGGAATATATTTCCGTGCGTCGCGCCACCGACCTCAACTTGCCCCAAGCCGGCGATCAGGATTTGATCATCCTCGCCGCCGCCTGGCTGGGCGGCGCTCGCCTGATTGACAATATCCGCGTCATGCTCGCGCAGCCCCTGGTCGCCTGAGCGTGGCCATCACGCCAGCACAGTGAAGTTCGCATGATGAACAAAGGCGTCTACGTCAAAACCTTTGGTTGCCAGATGAACGAGTACGATTCGAGCAAGATGCTCGCTTTGCTCGAACGCAGCCATGGCTTGAAACCGGTCGCGAGCCCGGCACAGGCCCGCGTGTTATTGATGAACACCTGTTCGGTGCGGGAAAAAGCCCAGGAAAAATTGTTCTCTGAACTTGGCCGCTGGCGCCCCTACAAGGACGCCGATCCGAGCGTGATCATCGCCGTGGGTGGTTGTGTGGCGAGCCAGGAAGGTGAACTCATCTGGGAACGCGCACCCTATGTCGACGTGGTGTTCGGACCACAGACTTTGCATCGTTTGCCGGCCATGATCGCCGCGGCGGAACGCGGCGAGCGGCGCCTCATCGACATCAGCTTTCCCGAGATCGAAAAATTCGACAATCTGCCAGCGGCGCGCGTCGATGGCCCCAGCGCTTTTGTCTCGATTATGGAAGGCTGCAGCAAATACTGCAGTTTCTGTATCGTGCCCTACACCCGCGGTGAGGAGTTCAGCCGGCCGTTTGACGATGTCATCACCGAAATCGTCGAACTGGCCGCTGGTGGTGCGCGCGAAGTGGTGCTGCTTGGACAGAATGTTAATGCCTATCGGGGTGCCACCCACGATGGACAGATCGTCGATCTCGCCGCACTCATTCGTTATGTGGCCGCGGTCGACGGCGTTGAGCGTATCCGCTTCACGACTTCCCATCCGCTGGAATTCACGCCGCGCTTGATTGAGACCTACGGACAGGTGCCGCAGTTGGT
>JANOXY010000346.1:0-15920 GCA_031418675.1 Pseudomonadota bacterium | reverse complement strand
CGCGCGATGAGCTCGGCGCGCAAAGCGCATTGCACGCGCTGACCGCCGCGCTGTGAACAATAACGACGGCTGAGGGCCGGAACCTAGTTGGCCCCACCGCAGATCTGGGCCAATTCGAGCGCGTGTGTCGCTCATTCGATGAGCCAGCACTACAACTTCAGATGCCGCGCCGCTGCTGCGTTTTGTGCCTCGATTACTGGCTCACGCCTGCATCGGCGCGGTGACTCACTTTTAAACTGGCGCCAACAAGCGACCGTCAATCACGGCGCCTTACCTCGAAAAGCGTCCGCAAGGGCTGCAAACGCCTCGCCAAGCTGCCGCCCCGTTTCCGGCGAAGGCAGCGGCACCTTGAGGTTCCGCACACCCGTGGCTGGATCGAATTCAATCCATGGATGCGCTGATCCGGCAGGGTTGCTGGCCGCCGTCAGAGCGGAGACCAGCTGCGCGCCGATCTGTGCCAGGGTTTGCCACGGATCAACAACGATGTTGTGTTGAGACCCTTCCGAGAGCTGCGACCCCGCCTTCGCGGCGGCACCAACGCTCACCGTCGTGGCCAAATCTTCTTCCTGCAAGGGCGCGGCTTGCGCCGCCGTGGCGACCATCCCCGCTTCCTCGGCCGCTGTCACGGCCACACCGGCGCCCATGCCGCCGGTGACGTTTTCAACGTCCTTCATGAATCGGTTCAGACGCGAGCCACCGAGCGATACCTCGCCTGCGCCGCCGTCGAGTATGCCAACCGATAGCGAGCGCTTGAAGGCCAGCACCGCAAGCATGCCTTCTTCGATCGTGCCTTTTGCCACGAAATTGACAATGCGCACCGGGCTTTGTTGCCCCATGCGATGAATGCGCGAGATGCGTTGTTCGAGTATCGCCGGGTTCCACGGCAAATCCATGTTGATCAGGGTCGATGCGTGCTGCAGGTTCAGGCCTGTGCTGCCCGCATCGGTGGACAGGAACACACGGCAGTCGGGATCGTCCTTGAAGCGCGCCACCAGTGCCGGGCGCTTCTCCGAGGCAACCCCACCATGAAAACTAACGTAGCCGATGCCGCGCGCTTGCAGACGGCGGATCACGATGTCGTGGCTACGCGTCCATTGCGAAAATACCACCGCCTTTGCCGTTGGTTGCTCGAACAGACCATCGAGCAGCGCCGCCACTTCGTCGGCCTTGACGCCGTGATCGGTTTCCTGGTCGAGCAGATAGGTGCTGTTGCAGGACATGCGCATGTTCTGCAAGGCACAGGTGAGGCGGCGCTGGTCGATGTCCGAGAGGAAGCGGGTCTTGCGCCAGCGCTTGACGATTTTTGCCACGACGTCGGCGTTTTCCTGGTGATAGCTCATCTGCATTTGTGTCATCGGCACCAGCAGGTTCTGGTCGGTACGTTGCGGCAGCTGGCGCAGCACCTCGGACTTGCGTCGCCGGATCATGATCGGCGCCAAGGTCTGACCTATTTTCTCCAGCCCGGCATAGCCGGTGACGCGCCCGGCTTCGTCCGTGACCTGATGTTCGTTTAGCAGCTTCCAGGTCGGGCCAAGGCGATGCTGGTCAACGAACTGAACGATGGAAATCAGTTCCTCCAGCTTGTTTTCCAGGGGGGTACCGGTGAGCACCACCGCATAGGGGCTGTCGATGCGCTTCAAGGCGCGTGCGGCAATGGTGTTCCAGTTCTTGACCCGTTGCGCCTCATCCACGATCACCAGTTGCGGCTCCCAGGCGGCGATCAGATCGAGGTCCGGCTGGAGTTTCTCGTAGTTGGTGATCTTGCACAGACCGTCCAGCCCATAGTCGATCTGCCTTTGTGCCCGGCCACCTGTGATGACCTGCGCCTCGCGTCCGGCAAATCGCGCAATCTCGCTCTGCCACTGGTACTTGAGCGAGGTCGGGCAGATGACAAGCACCTTGGCAACGCCAAAATGCCGGGCCAGGATTTCTGTCACCGCAATGGCCTGGATGGTTTTGCCCAAGCCCATCTCGTCGGCGATCAAGACACGGCCGGTACGCACGGCAAACAGGGCACCCTCCGCCTGATAGGGATAGAGCGGCACCTTGAGGAGCTTCTTCAGGGCGGGATCAGCCGCGCCGCGCGGGAAAATGCCGTCGAGCATGAGGTCGCGCCGATGCGCATCGCGCCAGCGCGCGACAAACTCGAGCGCATCGTCGTAGCTGCGCAGCTCGTGGCCATGGGCGGCAACCATGGCGATAAAGCGTCCCAGATTTTCCAATCGCCCATCGCGCAGCAAGCCATCTCGCGCCGCATCGAACAAGCGCGCTGCCGCCCTGCGCACCGCGGCGGGGCAATCCGTCCCAGCGCGAAAATGCAAGCTTCGTGTCGTGTCGTAGCGCAAGTACAACTCGGAGAACGGCGGTTCGTAACCACGAGCGAAAGCGGTTTTTGCACCGCGCTTGTTCTCCAAGGTGGCAAGAACAAACTCGATGTGCTTGCAGGTCCCCAGTTCGTTAGTGGCAAAATCTGCGCAGGCGCAATAGTTGACGCCCGGCTGCACGCCGCGAATGGCCACGCGATAGACGCTCTTCGATTGCGGGTTGCTGACGCGGAACTCGGAAAAGAATGGCTCCGCTCCAACATTCTCCAGTCCGAAGGCTTGTTCACGTCCGAACTGACGACGCAATCCGCGCTGCCAGTCGCTGGTAGAAAGGCCCGCCGGAAGGTGGGTGCGAGACAGCTTCGGTGCCTTGCTCGGCTTGTTCGGCTTGCTCGGCGATTTGGTGCTACGTGACCTGGTCGTCATGGATACATTTCCCGAAATTGATTATTACCGTTAGCTGATGGCCGATGCACAACAGTGCGCGGTGCCGCCTGTCGACAAAATCGATGACCCGCACATTGATCCTGCCCCCGTTCAGCGGTCATCTGTTTAAGCGACTTGATTGGTCCCAGACGCTTCTGGCCTGGGGTGGCTACTGATGCTCTGTCAACGGGCTCGATTGTCCTCGATTTCGAAGTAAACAGCGTTGATGCGTCCTATCCCGATACCCGCTCTACCGCGCGACCAGCGGGCTCGGCGGCGTGAGCGAGGCGCTGGCGCCTGCCGAATTCCCGTACCTGGTGATCTGGGGCAAGTGTGATCTGATTCTGCCCGCTGCCGTTGGACACCCTGTAGAGCGAGTAGCGCGAGAAAAATGCGACAGATTTAATTTCTGCTGCACAATCCGCGGTGGTCCCGATCCCCTTGAGTGGTGCACGATTGCTGCCGGTGCTGGCGTTGACTCGTCGGCGACGGCCCGGCAGCTGGGGCGTCATCCGCGTTAGCCGTAAGCCAATTTCAGATCCTGAGCGACAGCCAAGAGTCGTTTGTCCAAGGTCCACAGGGTCGCGGCTCCGTCGAGGACAACCGAGGCCAGCAGATGCATGTCGATGTAACCGATGCCACGTCCAGCGAGCGCTCGTTTTTCGATAAAATCCAAAACCTCAAAATCCGTCGCGACTGGGGCCTGCTGCAAATCGGATAACAGGTCAAGCAGCTGGGGCCGATTGTTAAGCCTAGCGCACGCCAGCTCGCCCACGATAAACGGATGCATCATCACCAGATTCTCTTCTAAGACCGCTGCCAGCGCAGGCACGTTCCGCCGCAGGTGCTCAACCCAAAGCGAGGTGTCAACCAGGATCACGTCTTGGACGTACGCCGGCGCGGTACTTGCAACAACTGCGGCTCGCTCCCGCCGAGGCGCCCAAGCCTGCGCGCACTTTCGCGCGCTATCAATGCCTTAAGACCCTCATGGATCAAGGCCGTACGCTCTGTCATGCCGGTCATGCGCTGTGCCTGTTTAACCAAATCTTCGTCGATATTGAGGGTGGTGCGCATGGCTTTTCCCGATGATGAAGGATCGCCCGGAGCATACATCAATTGATGCACCAAATGACGCGCGAAAGGCGCTTGCGCGTCTTTAAGGGAGGGGGCACGCCGGAGTGATCCTGCCCGCCGTCAGCGACCATCTTGTTAAGCGACTGGTTGTGCCTCAAACGAATGCTTCTGGGCTGAGGTAGCCGTTGGCGCTATGTCGCCGGGTTCGATTGTTATCCACCTTGCTATATTCGAAGACAGTCTCGCGCATGAGCTGCCGAGTGGGGAAGCGCTCGCCGTGGATCGCTTCAACTTTCAGGGTATGAAAGAAGCTCTACGCGCAAGCATTGTCGTAGCAGTTACCGGAGCCGCTGCTCCTGCAGGCCGAGCGCTTGAGCTACTTCGTGGCCAGCAACAGCGCCGAAATGTCCGCTTGAGGGACCGGTTTGCTGAACAGATAACCTTGGCCATTGGCGCAACTCAGGGCTTTTAATTCGTGCTCCTGGGCTGAAGTTTCAATGCCCTCCGCCGTCACGGTGAGATCAAGGGATTTGGCCAGGGCGATGATTGAGCGCACGATGGCGTTGTCTGGCCCGTCGCTGCGCAAGCCGGTGACAAAGGCGCGATCGATCTTGAGTACGTCGATGGGCAGGCGCTTCAAATACGCCAGGGACGAATAACCGGTACCAAAGTCGTCGATCGCGATCTTCACCCCCAGGTGCTTCAAGCGGTGCAAAATTTCCACTGCTTTGTCCGTATCGATCATCATCATGCTTTCGGTGATCTCGAGCTTGAGGCACTGTGGCTCGATGTGAAACTCGCTAAGCGCGTGCTGGATATCATCAAACAGCGCAGGATTCTGGAACTGGCGGGTTGAAAGATTGACGCTCAAGCAGAGATCCCGTCCTACCCTCGATACTTTTTGCCAGATACTCAGCTGGCGACAGCCCTCCCGTAACACCCAGGTACCGATCGCGATGATCAAACCGGATTCTTCGGCAATCGGGATGAATTTATTGGGACCAACCAAGCCCAATTCGGCGTGGTGCCAGCGCAGCAGCGCTTCAAGCTCGCGCATCTGCCCCGACTCCAAATCGATAATGGGCTGGTAATAGAGTTCCAGCTCACCGCGCTCAACGGCCACGCGCAGATCACCTTCCAGGCGCAGGCGCTCATTGGCGGAATCGTTCATCGCCTGATCAAACACCACGTGACGGCTCTTGCCATTGGCCTTGGCGTGGTACATCGCGGTGTCGGCGTTACGCAGCACGTCGCTGGCGTGCATGCCCGGTTCACTGTTGAACGCAACGCCGATGCTGGCCAGGGTCACAATACTGTGTCCTTCAATATCCGCCGGGCATTTAAGCGCCGCGATGATGCGCTCAGCGACTTCGTTGGCGGCTTCGGTGGATTCACAGGGATCGAGCATGACCACAAATTCATCGCCACCCAGGCGCGCTACCGTATCGCTGATGCGGATGGTGGTCAGCAGGCGTGCTGCCACTTCCTTGAGCAGGGTGTCACCGGCACCGTGCCCGAGGCTGTCGTTGATGACCTTGAAGTTGTCCAGGTCGACAAAAATCGCGGCGACCTGATGTTGGTCACGCTGGGCGCGGGCCATGGCGTTCTCAAGGCGGTCGCGCAGCAGGGCGCGATTAGGTAAGCCCGTCAGTGCGTCGTGGAAAGCGATTTGGGTCAGCTGCTCTTCAAACGCCTTGCGTTCGCTGATGTCGTGGCAGGTCGCAACGATGGCTCGCACCGCCTCGTCACCCAATCGATTGTTGAGCAGAAGTTCGCAGTGGCGAATACTGCCATCCTGATGCGCAAAACGGATCTCAAGCTTGGCACCATCGTCAGCGTTCGCAGCACACTTGCCAAGCGCGCTGAGCAATAGCGATTCGTCATCGGCACTGACCAGTCCACTCAGGCGGCGACCTGCGACCTGTTCGGGCGAACGTCCAGTGAGATCGCGTATGGAGGGACTTGCAAAGGAGATCACGCCCGCTTCATTGACCAGCAAGATGGCGTCGTGGGCGTTCTGCACCAGAGAGCGAAAGCGCGCCTCTGCGGACTGAATGGTGGTCAACATCTCGCGCAGATTGGCGCTCATGCGCACGAATGCATGCCCCAGCTGATCGTGCTCCGTACGCGGCACGATGGTCCGGTTCAAATCACCACTGGCGATCGCAGTGGCCGCCTGGGTCATGTCGCGGTGGTAGATGGTCATTTCGCGCAAGGCATCGCCCATGGCGCCAAGTTCATCGCGCGGCAGCGGCGGCACGGTCAGGCCAACGTGGCCACGGGCGATAGCATGGAGCAGACGCGTCATGTGCTGCAGTGGGCCGACCAGGCGTCGGGCGAACCACAAAATCATCACCAGCGCGAACAGTACCACCGGCGTCGCGGTGAGAACGGTGGCGTGCAGAAGATCGTCGCTGGGTTTGAATATCGACGTTTGTGGCAACGCGCTTGCAACGATCCACTCACCACCATAAACCGGCTTGAATACCACTTCCTGCAGCTGGCCATTGGCGTCGCTGAAGGTGCCGTTGCCCGACAACTCTTTCGTCATTTTCTGCGCGAGCAGAGCGAAGGAGCGGTTGTCGTAGTCGCTGGCCGCGGAGAATGCCTGCTGGTGATGATGGTCGTGAGCCGTTGGCTTCTCAGCCTGCGGCTTGAACATGGGCGGTGCGATCAACACCTGCCCTGTGCGCGCGATCAGAAACGCGTAACTACCATCGCGGGTATTGGCGCGCACCTTGTCGACAAACCAGCGGAAAGGGATCTCGAAATGCAACATGCCGACCGCCGGACCATCATCCAGGCGAATAGGTGTGGCATGGGCGAGCGCCCACTCATTAGTGTCTTCCGAGCGATAGGGCAGGATCGAGCGATAGATCTGGCCGTCACCCAGCCGCAATGCTGCGCTAAAAAACTCGTGCTCCGATTCGTCCGGGGAGAGATCGGTGGCGGTCGCCAGTTGGCCGTCCACTTCGCGCGCCAGTTCGACACCGTTGGCGCCGATCACACAGGCTTCGTCGATGGAAAACATCGAATGCAGGGTTTTGAGCGTGTCCGTGACTTGGGCAAGCGCGCTCGCGCTAGGTTGCGAGCCGTCGGCCAGGGCCTGGAAGTAGCGGGTGTAGGCCGAATCTCTGCGCGTCAATCGCATCGCGCTGGTGGCGCGCTCGGCCAAAGTATCCAACTCGGTAGCGACCGCCTGATTTTTTTTGTCGAGATCGCTGTGGGCCTGTTCCAGGAACAGCGACGCGGCAGTGCGCCACATCAAGGCGCCGACCACCAGGGCTGAAGCAACGGTGGCCAGTAACACGAGGATCGCGAGCTTGGAACGGATCGACATCGATCCCTGCGCGCGCTGCGGGAAGTTGATCGTTTGCAACTCGTTTGCCAGCGGCGCCTCAGCGCCAAGCAGCGCATTCTGCGTGAGCATAGACCGTACCTTCGCGCAGTAGCGCTGCTGTCCAATGGGTAGCGTGCGCCGCAGGTCATAGATGTGGGGCGACTGGCTTGGGCCAGGCGGCGGCAGGATCAACAAGAATCCAGCGGGCACCAATGCACATGCTCGTTTATGCACGCACACCGTGCGCTAGCGGCCGGCAAGTCCAGGTACTTGAAGCGGGCGTGCCAAAACGCGCTGGCGGAATCGCCAGTTCAGACCTCAACCGCCAATTGACGGTGACCCAGGCGCTGGCTAGCGGGTCGCGACAGGCATTAGTATTCAATCGTTCGTTATGACTGCGCCAAGGATTTTTCCATGCACCCACACACTGCATCTCACCCAGCACCCGCGCGCCCAGCGACCAGCACCGGCGCGCGTAGTGAAAGCCTGCGTGCGGCGCTGGCCGCCACCCTGCTGGGTCTGGCCATCGTCTGGACGGTTGGCTTCGCGCCGCTGTCGGCGCTGCATAACGCCGCCCATGACACCCGCCATTCCGCTGGTTTTCCCTGCCACTGACGGCGCCACCGTGGCGATTTTTCAGCGCTTGCTGCTGGTCGCTCTGCTCGCAGGCCTGACTACCGGCCTGCTTACCGCCATCGCCCACCACAGCTTGACGGTGCCGCTGATCCTGCAAGCCGAGCGCTATGAAACGTCGGCAAGCCACGAGCACCACCAGCACGAACCTGCCTGGCAGCCGGCCGACGGTTGGCAGCGCAGCCTCTTCACTGCCTTCAGCGATGTCATGACCGCGATGGGGTTTGCCTTGGTGCTTGGTGCCATATGGCTGTGGCGCGGCGCGCCGCGGGCCCTGCCCCAAGCCTTGCTCTGGGGTCTGGCGGGTTACGCGAGTTTTGTGCTCGCGCCCGGCTTGGGTTTGCCGGCGGAATTGCCGGGTGCCGACGCCGGGCCACTGGCGACGCGCCAGATCTGGTGGCTGGCCAGCGCTTTTGCGACCGCCGCCGGTCTGGCTCTGCTGGTGTTTGGCCGCGGTTGGTTAGGGCGCTTTGTCGCCGTGGGCTTGTTGCTGGTTCCACACCTGATCGGTGCACCGCAAGTCGTGGCGGAAAACACCGCGTTGCCGGTCGGCTTGCACGGACAGTTCATCCGCGCGGTGCTGGCGGTAGGTCTGTTGTTCTGGTTGATGCTGGCGGCCAGCACCGCACATTTTTTCAAGCGCGTTGAGCGCGACGCCAGGTAACAGCCGACGGGGTGCAGGCACGCCTTGCCCTTGCCGCTTGCGAGGTGCGAGGCTCTAATGGTGCTCGCAAGGCGCGGCGCGCCGCTCTATTTGTTCTACTGACCAACCCACTCGCGACAGGAACCGCTCCATGAGTAACAAGCACAACCGTCCCTTGAGCGATGTTGAGATCCGGGTAAAAGCCCTCGAGTCACTGCTGGTTGAAAAAGGCTTGCTCGACACCGAGGCAGTGGATGCCTTGATCGATACCTACGAACACAAGGTCGGGCCGCGCAATGGCGCACGCGTGGTAGCGCGCGCCTGGGTGGATGCCGACTACAAACAGCGCCTCCTGAGCGATGGCACCAAGGCCATAGCCGAGCTGGGTTACACCGGCCTGCAGGGTGAAGACATGGTCGTGATAGAAAATACCCCCGACACCCACAACGTCATCGTCTGCACCCTGTGCTCCTGTTATCCGTGGCCAACCCTGGGCCTGCCACCCACCTGGTTCAAGTCCGCACCCTATCGTTCAAGGGTGGTGAGTGAACCACGGGCGGTTTTACAGGAGTTCGGTGTGAGTTTGCCCGAGACCGTCACCGTGCAGGTCTGGGACAGCACCGCGGAACTGCGTTACATGGTCTTGCCACAACGGCCGTCCGGCACCGAAGGCATGAGTGAAGATCAACTGGCAGCCTTAGTCACACGCGATGCCATGATCGGCGTCGCCACGGTCCAGGCGCCCGCCAAGTAGGAGCATCACGATGAATGGCATACATGATCTTGGCGGCATGCACGGTCTCGGCCCGATCGAGTTCGACCAAGACCCGGCACCCTTTCATCACGACTGGGAACGGCGCGTGTTCGGCATGTTTCTGCCGATTTTTGCGCTGGGCATCTATAACCTCGATGAATTGCGCCACGCCATCGAACGCATGGGGGCGCCCGCCTATCTGAACACTTCCTACTACGAACATTGGTTGCACGCCTACGAAACTATGCTGGTCGAAAAAGGCACGCTGACACGCGCCGAACTCGAAGCCCGTTGCGCGCAAATTGCTCGGGAGAATGCCTGATGCCCATTGGTCCGGAACAAGCGTTGGCCATCGCCGTGGCCGGCGCCAGTGCGCGCATCGAGCTGCCCGTCGCAGCCTTATTCAAAGTCGGTGAACAAGTGCGCGTGCGCAACATCAACCCGCCTACCCACACCCGCATGCCACGGTATGTGCGCGGCAAGCTCGGCACCATCGAGCGCGACCACGGTGTATTTGTATTTCCCGATAGCCATGCCGCCGGCCTGGGGGAAAAACCGCAGCATGTGTATGTGGTGCGCTTTAGCGCCCGTGAGCTGTGGGGGCCGCAGGCCCATGCCAAAGACCAGTTGCTGATCGATTTGTGGGACGACTATCTGGAGCACGCCAGCGATGTTTGAGCTCGCCAACGTGCCCGGCTTGCCACGCGACGCCGATGGCGCGGTGTTCGCCGCTCCGTGGGAAGCCAAGGCCTTTGCCCTGGTCGTGCTGCTCCATCAACGCGGTCACTTCGAATGGCAAGCCTGGGTGGAAGCGCTCGCAAGCGAGATCGCGCGGGACCGCCGTCGCCCCCAGGAGACGCCCTACTACCTCCTATGGTTGACGGCAGCAGAACAATTGGTGACTTCGCGAGGTCTGCTCGATGCAACCCAGCTGGCCGCGCTGCGCGCGACCCTGCACACCGCCCAGGCGGAACATCACGACCACGATCATCATACCCATTAGAACTGCCGCCCTTTAGCGCGCCGCCGCCCCCGCTCTCTTGCGCTGATCCGTTACCCACCGACTGAAGCACCCGCCAGCGCCCAACAGCGCTAAAGGTGCATGAGCGTTCCTATTTGGCTTGAGCACCCTGCTGTTTACCCTGCGCGGCCCGCTAACCATTGGACGCCCGATTTTGTGACTACTCCCCCACATCGCTCTGCTGTCTGGCGCGACCGCCCCCATCACCGCCTGCGCTACCTGATCATCGCCTTGCTGGGTGCGAGCAGCTTGGGGTCCCAGGCCGCTCCTGACAACACCGACGGCGCCGCCGCGCCCGAGGGCGTGGAATCGGTGGTGGTCACGGCGCGCTTGCGCAAAGAAGACGCGCAAAGCGTGCCGATTTCGATGTCGGTAGTCAGTGGCGACAAGCTCGACCTCACCAATACCTTCAATCTGTCTCAAATGACACAAATGGTGCCGTCGACCAATTTTGTGTCCCCCAACCCGCGTAATACCGCGTTCACGATACGTGGCCTGGGCAGCAGCGTGGTGGCGGTGTCCCAGGCCAATGACGGCCTGGAACCGGGCGTCGGCTTCTATATCGACCAGGTCTACCACGCCCGCCCCGCGACCGCGGCTTTTGATCTGCTCGACCTCGAGCGTGTGGAAGTATTGCGTGGTCCGCAGGGCACCTTGTTTGGCAAGAACACCACCGCCGGCGCCATCAATATCACCACCCGCGCACCGTCGTTTGAGCGCGAGATCCGCGCCGAATTAAACGGTGGCAATCTGGGATTCATCCAGAGCAAGTTCTCGGCCACCGGTGCCCTGGTCGCCGATCAGCTGGCGGGGCGGGTATCGCTGGTCACCACCAATCGTGATGGTGTGCTGGATAATGTTCGCAGCGGCGACGAATTAAACGACATCAACAATCTCGCGACCCGTGGCCAGTTGCTTTATCACCCGCGTCAGGACTTTTCCCTGCGCTTAAGCACTGACTATTCGTCTATTGATACGGACTGCTGCACCCAGGTGGTCTTTGGCGTGGGAAAAACCCTGCGGCCCGACAATCGTCAGTACGCGGCGCTGGCTGCCGGCCAGAATTATCGACCGCCGAGTTTTGATCCCTACGACCGCCTCACCGACATCGACTCGGATCTGAAAGTGGATACGCACGAGGGTGGTGTGGCCGCCATCGCCGATTGGGATCTGGCCGCGTTCAGGCTCAGTTCGATTAGCGCCTGGCGTTACTGGTCGTGGAATGCGGCCAATGATCGCGACTACATCGGCCTGCCTATCCAGACCGTGCAGGGCATTCCTTCACGTCAGGATCAATACAGCCAGGAATTGCGCATTGCTTCGAGCGGCCGCCAGGCTATCGAATACACCGGTGGTTTTTACTTTTTTTCCCAGGTCATTACCGGCAATCCACAGACCGGCTATGGGCCGCTCGCGGCTTACTGGCTGCTGGGCGACGCGCCCGCCGTACCGGCCAATCTGCTCGATGGTTACCGCACCGATGGTCACACCCGTTTTGCATCGACCAGCTACGCGCTGTTTGGCGAAGCGGTCTGGCATGCCCTGGAGCGGCTGGATGTGACGGGTGGTTTCCGCTACACCCTCGAAGACAAACAAGGGAAATTTAATTCCAAGGTCTCCGGTGGTCTCATCACCAGCGACACGGATCTGATCAAGAAGAGGCTCTCGATCCTGCGTCCGCAGTCCTACCGCGCCGAGGTTACCGATGGCAGCGCGTCGGGGCGAGTGGTCTTGAGCTGGCACTGGAACGACAACTTGATGAGCTATGGCAGTTGGGCGCTCGGACAAAAATCCGGTGGCATCAATATGTCCGGTCTGCCCTTGACGGCCGACAACCAACCGGCCCTCACCACCGCCGCCATCAAGCCCGAAGAAGTCATCACCGTTGAAGTGGGCTTCAAGTCGCACTGGCTCGATGACCGACTGCTGCTCAACTTCGATGTTTTCCACACCGACGTCTACGACTTTCAAGCCAACGTTGTGGACACCGGCCCCGGCGCCTTGCGTGGTTACCTGGCCAACGTGAAAAAGGTCCGTGTGCAAGGCGCGGAGCTGGACGCGTCCGTGGTTTTGACCAGTCATTGGCGTGCGCAATTTGCCAGTGCCTGGACCGACAGCGAATATTCTTCTTACCGCAATGCGCCCTGCCCGCTGGAACGCATCGGTGGTGCCAGCACGGTCTGCGATCTGAGCGGACGGCCGTTGTCGAACACACCGCGCTGGGTGTTCTCGGGCGGCACCGAATACAGTTATCCCGTGCGCATCGCGGATATCTTCGGTGAAGCCTATGCACGGGCCGACTTCACGGTACGCACCCAGGTCTACGGCGACCCCACTAACTCACGCTACACGGTGATCGATGGTTATGGTCTGTTGAACGTGGTGGCGGGTTTTCGCCCCCACGGTCCGTGGGATGTGTCCTTGTGGGTGCGCAATTTGCTGGACGAAGATTACATGCAGAACCTGACCGTGCAGGCGGGCAACTCGGGGCTCATCCTCGGTACACCCAGCGACCCACGCACCTACGGCATCACGCTGCGGGCACGATTCTGAAGCGTTGGTGGTGACGCGCGCGCATCACCACCAACGCGCCGCTTAAACCTTGGCGCTGGGCCGCGCGCTCACCGCCTTGTGCCAGCGCAGGGTGTGCTGGTTGGCATCCGGCACAGGCAAGCCAATGGCATTGCCAAAATCGATCGCACATTGAGTCGTGATATCCGCTGCGCTGTAGCGCTTACCGGCCAGGTACTCGGATGTCGCCAACTGCTTTTCCAACTGCGTGTGAAACCAGGCAGCACGCTGGCGGCCACGTTCGACCAGTTCCGGCAGGATCTTTACACCCGCATAACCGGGCATGGCGCGACTCGCCAGCGGCTCACACTGATTACGGAAAAATTCACCGATAGCACCGATGCCGTTCTGTTCGCCAAACCGCTCCCAGGCACCGATACGCGCCGTTTCAAGCGCATCGTGGCCGAGCAGATTGGGTTCAGGATGCAGGGTTTCCAGGTAGCGAAAGATGCAGGGCGCCTCAGTGATGACCGTGCCGTCGTCAAGTTCCAGTGCCGGCAGCAGCCCCCAGGGATTAATGCGCAGATACTCGGGCGCAAGATTTTCCCCCTTGAGGATGCTGACTTCCTGCTTGGGGATATCGAGTCCCTTTTCCGCGATAAACAGGCGCGCGCGGCGCGGGTTCGGTGCCATCTGACAATCGTAGAGTTTCACGTTTTTGCTCCCCTTATGCGTGAGGCGTGACTGATGATGATCAGACTTCGCGATGATAGGCCTTGGACGTCACCAGCCAGGTGTTGTCGATCTTGTGATAGGACAGATAGTCGACGAATACCATGTCATTGATACGTACACGCACCTTGGCCAGGGCCTGCGTCGGCGAGGTGATATCGAGCATCAGCAGTTGTTCTTCGCGCTGCGAGCCCAGGGTCTTGGGCGAGGTGCGACCGGCCAGCACTTCTTTGTACTGCGCGGCCGGCCAGCAATGCATCTGGCCTTCGCGAAAACCATGCAGCTGCGAGGTGGCAGCAAAGACGCGGTCAAACTTGCTGACATCGCAGTCGTACATAAGATCGCAATAGAGCTGTACAGCTGCAGTCAATTCCTGGTTCTGGGTCATCGCCATGGCGCTCTCCGTTGGGTGTGTGTCTGATCAGGCCAGAGCGCAATATATCCGCCGCACCGACACACCACCAACCGTGTCGTGTGAAAAGCAGTTACTGTGGTGAAATCATGATGGGTCAGGTCTTGCACAGCGCGCTCGATCACGACGGCGCCGGACCATACATACAAAGGAACACCCGATGGGTTTGATTCCGGCCAAGCATTCTGCATTCACGCGCACCTGGCGCGTGCGGCCAACACCATGAGCACCACACCAGCAGCGCCGCTGGCGTTGGGCCTGACACCTTGGGATTTTTCCAGCCTGTCGGCGGCGTCCTTAAGTGCCCAGGCGGTATTTGCCGAAGAACTGGGTTATCAGTCGTTCTGGTTACCGGAGAGCCACTTCAACGGCCAGGCCATTCCCGATCCGCTGATGTTGCTGGCCGCTGTTGCCGCCGCAACACGGACCATCCGCCTCGCCACCACCAGCTTTTTGCTGCCGGTACGCAACCCGCTGCTGGCTGCCGAACAGGTCGCGGTACTCGACCACTTGAGTGAGGGACGGGTGACCTTGGGCATAGGGCGCGGTTATTCGCGGGAAACCCTGTTGGCCTTTGCCATTGATCCCAGCACCAAGCGTGGTTTATTCGAATGGGCCTACAAGCTGATGCTGCGCGCGTGGCGCGGTGAAGTTGTTTCCCTGCACGACGACGGTACGGCGGCGGTGCAGGTTGAACCACGACCCCTCCAGCAACCCCACCCGCCGATCTGGGTGGCAGCCTTCGGGCCCAAAGCCTTGCAGCAGGTCGGGCGCTTGGGCTTGCCCTATCTGGCCTCACCGATTGAAACCTTCACCGAGTTGCGTGCCAACTTCGCCGCCTACGATGCCGCGGTGGCCGCTGCCGGCCATGCGCCGATCGCGGTGCGACCCGTCATGCGCACCGTTTTTGTCAGTGACGATCGCGCCGCGGTATCAGCATTGCGCGAGCGCCTGGCTCACATCAAGTTACCGCGCGGACTGGAAACCTCACCGCAGGTGGACGACTGGGCCATCGTCGGTGATGCCGCCTATGTACGCGACAAGATAGCCGAGTACCGCGCGGCGCTGGACATGTCGAAACTGATCGTCACGCGCCTGCGGGTGGAGGGTGTCGACGATCGCGCGCTACGGGATTCGATCGGCCGCGTCACGCAACTGGTTGGTGCTCACTAAAACATTTGCGTCTGCGTGCCGTCGTTCAACCCCGCACAAACTCGCGAATCACCTGACCCGGCCGATTACCCGTGTGCCGGCCGTCGGCCACGATCACTTCACCGCCCACCAGGGTTGCGCTGTAACCCTCGCTCTTGACGATGAAGCGTCCACCGTTGTGCGGGAAATCGTTGACGTATTCCGGATGACAGGTACCGAGTTTGGCGTAGTCGATGACATTCAGATCGGCATGCCAGCCTGTGCGGATCTCGCCGCGCTCGCGCAGGCCTAAAACCTGGGCGGGCTGCGAGGTCAAACGTCTTACCGCATCGGGCAGGGTGAACAGACCGCGTTCGCGGGTCAGCTCACTCAACAGGAAAGTGGGTGAATCGGCGTCGATCAGATAACCGACATGGGCACCGGCATCGCCGAGACCGGGCACACAGTGCTCCATCGTCAGATAGGCCCATTGGTTTTCGAGGTAACCACTGAACATCCACAGGTTGAACAGTTCGCGGCCTTCGGAGGCCAGTAAACGCTCGATATAAAACTCGACCGGCTCGCGACCGGCCGCAGCCGCGAGCTGAGTAAGACTCGCTTTGCGATCGAGATCGTAGTCAGGAGCGCTGCCCATGCCTAAAGGATGAACATGCGCCGGATCGTGGCTGAAGCCCGCCTGCTGCGCCTCGGCCAGCAACACCGCGCGCCGTGCCGGCTGACACAAAACCTCGAAACGGGCTCCGATGTCGGGCAGCTGCATGAGTGCGTTCCACGCCGGCGTGTTGAACAAACTGGCCTGGGCCAGGCCAAACAAACCGCCGCTGGGACGGGTGTGGGTGATGGTGGTAATGCGCCGCCCGGCGGCTTGATTGCGACCCAGGAAGTCACTCCAGAAGCC
>JANOXY010000345.1:0-10248 GCA_031418675.1 Pseudomonadota bacterium | reverse complement strand
CCGCCGCAGCAGATTCGCCCTAAGTCCGACCGGCTCCTAGGTGAAAGGCCCCTCGCCCCTGCTCTGCCGTGGCGGAGGATAGCGGCGAGGCGGGCGCTCGTGCGCGTCACTCAATACCCGCGATCGCAACGCGCCGATCGTCGATCTCCCGCTGCAAGCGCCCTTCCCGATCGGCGTCTTCGGTGCGTACACAACGACCGAGAATATCCACCAGCACATTGGCGCGCTGCGCTTCACGTTTCCACGCCACCAGATCATCGGCGCATTCCCGCTCCGACCGCGTCACCATCGCCTCCAGGGCATTGATGGTGCGTTCCAGTTGGCCCAGGAACACCCGCGTATCGCGCGCCGCAGCGGCGGTCATGGCCTGCCCCGGGTTCTGCAGTGCACGGGCGTATTCCTGCCGGTAACGACGAAATTCTTCGAGTTTCTGCAGATTGCCATCGTGCCGTCCGCGGCTCGCGGAAAGCTTCTGCGAGGCCACCGATTTCTGCACTTCGTTCAGACTCACAATGCGTTTCATGCGTTGGCTACGGTTCATCGCTCATTGCCTCAGGTTGCTTCAGCGTCGATCACATCGCCGCCCGTGACCTGCGCCAGGGCGGTGACCGCATCGGAAAAATTGACGGCCGCGCGCCGGTCCTGGCGCAGAAACTCGAGGATCTGTGGCCGCATCGCGACCGCGCTATCGAGCTCCAGATTCGCACCGCGTTGATAAGCGCCGACGTTGAAGAGATCGGCGTTTTGTTCGTACAGGGAATAAAAATGTTTGAGCGCGCGGGCGTATTTGATCTGCCGATCGCCGACCACCTGCGACATCACGCGACTGATCGAGCTCTCGATATCGATGGCCGGATACAAACCACGCTCGGCGAGGCGTCGCGACAGCACGATATGCCCATCGAGGATGGCACGCGCCGAATCGGCGACCGGGTCGTTGGGATCATCGGCTTCGGTCAGCACGGTGTAAAAGGCCGTAATTGAGCCATGCCCACCGACACCCATGCCGGCGCGTTCCACCAACTGCGGCAAACGCGCAAAAACCGACGGCGGGAAACCCCGCGTCGCGGGCGGCTCGCCGATGGTCAGGGCAATCTCGCGATTGGCTTGTGCATAACGCGTCAGTGAATCCATCAAGAGTAAGACGTGGCGACCCGTGTCGCGAAAATATTCAGCGATGCTGGTCGCCATGGCGGCGCCGTGCATACGCATGAGCGGTGGATTATCGGCCGGGGTCGCCACCACCACCGCGCGTGCCATACCGTCTTCACCCAGGATCTGCTCGATGAATTCTTTCACCTCGCGGCCGCGTTCACCGACCAGGCCGACCACGATCACATCGGCATCGGTGAAGCGCGTCATCATGCCGAGCAATACCGATTTACCGACACCCGAGGGTGCAAACAATCCAATGCGCTGGCCACGGCCCACGGTCAGCAGGGCGTTGATTGAACGCACGCCGACATCAAGCGGTTCACTGATCACTGCACGTTGGAGGGGATTAATCATCTCCCCATATAGCGGCCGCCGCTCGGTGAGATGCAGCGGCCCGCGACTGTCCAGCGGTCGCCCCGAACCATCCAGCACCCGCCCGAGCAAGGCCTCACCCACCGCCACGTCGCCGGCGCCGCCGAGCGGGATAACCCGCGCGTTGGGCGACAGGCCGCGCGGGATCCCAGTCGGCATGAGAAACAGTCGTTCGCCGGAAAAGCCCACCACCTCGGCATCAACGTCGACGCCGCCGGGGTTGTAGATCCGGCAACGGTCACCGATGGCAGCCTGACAGCCAACCGCTTCGAGGGTCAGCCCCACCATGCGCGACAGCTTGCCCTCAACAGCAACCGGCGGCGCCTGCTCAAGGCGATCAAAATAGGGTTGCAGCGTCGCCCGCCAGCGGGCATTGGCACGCTTGCTCGCCAAGCTCTGTGGGGTCGTGCTCACCCGGGACCTCGATCGCCTTCCCGCTCACCACCAAACATTCTTGAGGCGATGGCGGCGATGCGCGATTCGACGGTGGCGTCGATGCGTGAGGTTTCGGTTTCAACGATACAACCGCCACGCGAGATCAAGGGATCAGCTTCCATCCGCCAGCTGATGCCATCGCTGTCGATAGCAAGCGCCGAGCGCACCAGCTCGGCATCATCGGGATTGAGATGCAAGGTCGTGCCGCGACTCGCGATCGGTAACAGCCGCATGGTTTCGCGCACCACGCCAATCACTTCGCCCGGTGCAGTCTTTAATTCCCGCCGCACCAGATGACGCGCGATCAGCAGCGCGAGCTCGGCAACCGAACTCACCATGTCTTCGTCCAGCGTGGCCAGCGGTTTGACGAGTTGCTCGATAACCGCATCCAGCGCTGCGCCACGCGCCTGGATATCCTGCGCGGCGCGGGCCTTACCCTCGGCATAACCTTCTCGACTACCAACTTCAAAGCCTTCGTCAAAGGCTTGTTTGTGGATGCTTTCAAGTTCGCGGGCTGTGACCACGCCCACGCCGTCGGCGCCATTGCGTACCAGGATCTGCTCGATGTCCGGCAGCTCGTAGCTAGTGACCAGTCCTGTGCCGGGGCCAAAGCCCAATTCGTCCATATTTGTTGCAGCTTCGGTGTCGACCTTGTGGGTGGCGTGCATAGCGTGTGTTCGACCCTAAAGCATCTGCTCGCCGGAACCGCCGAGGCTGATCGTGCCCTCGTCCGCCAGGCGTCGAGCAATGCCGAGGATCTCCTTCTGAGCCGCTTCCACTTCCGACAATTTGACCGGACCTTTGGATTCCAGATCATCGCGCAGCATTTCTGCCGCACGACTGGACATGTTCTTGAAGATTTTGTCTTTGATGGATTCGTCGCAGCCCTTCATGGCCAATACCAGGTTGTCGGTCGACACCTCGCGCAGCAAAGCCTGGATACCACGATCGTCGATCTCGGCGATGTTTTCGAAGGTGAACATCAAGTCCTGGATCTTGGTGGCCAGATCAGCGTCGGCCTCATTCATCTTCTCGCTGATTTTCGCCTCGATGCTGCGATCAACGAAGTTGAGGATCTCGGCTGCGCATTTGATGCCGCCCAGCGAGGATTGCTGGCCACCGGCACCGCCGCGCAGCTGGTGTTCGAGCATCTCGTTTAATTCCTTCATCGCCGCGGGCTGGATACCATCCAGGGTAGCGATGCGCATCAGCAAATCGGCGCGGGCGTTCTCCGGCAAGAGCGACAACACCGTGGCCGAGGTGTCACTGTCGAGATAAGCCAAGACGATGGCTATGATCTGGGGATGTTCGAAACGCACCAGCTCGACGATGGCGCGCGGGTCCATCCACTTCAGCGACTCCAGCCCCTTAGTGTGCCCGCCGAGCAGGATGCGATCGATCATGCTGCCGGCTTTTTCTTCGCCGAGCGCATTGGTCAGCACCGAGCGGATATAGTCTTCATTGCCGATACCTATGCCGGTGTGGGTACGCACCAGATCGATGAACTCGCCAAGTGCGGTGCTGACATGGGTCGGCGAGACCGCGTTGAGACCGGTCATGGCGACGCCAATCTTTTGCACTTCGCGCGGTCCGAGGTGCTTCATGATCTCCGCGGCAGGCCCCTCGCCTATCGACATGAGAAATATGGCGGCTTTCTGCGCGCCGTCGAGGTTGGATGTTGCTTCAGCCATTTTGGGTCTCGCAGATACTATTCACCGCCCACCCAACCCTTGATCACCTGTGCAGCAACACGTGGGTCTTTGGACACAAATTGTTTGACGCTGTCGATGTTTGGATCGATTTCCGACGATGCCAGCAGGGGTGCGCCATCGGCGCGTTGATTGGTCAATGCCATCTGCCCGTCCATGGCAGCGGGGCCGGCCAGGGCCGGCAGGCCGTTGGCGTCCAAGGCGCCCGAAACGCTCATCTCGTTGCTGCCCGCGACCGTCACGGGTTTGTTCATCAGTGATTTCACCGTCGGGCGAATGACGCCAAACAGCACGAACAGAACAAATAAACCGCCCGCCACTTGTTTGGCCAGGTTCCATACCCAGGGTTGCTGCCAGATGGGTGGCTCGGGCAAAGCTTCTGGCGGCGGCGGGAGCATAAATTCGGCGCTGGTGATGCTGACCGAGTCGCCGCGCGTGGCATCAAAACCAATCGCTTCCTTGACCAGATTGGTCATGCGATTGATCTCATCTTCGCTGAGTGCGGCGGGTTTGACCGCAGCCGTCTCGGCCGTTGCCGCCGCTTTTTCATCGGCCGTCGGTTTTTCGTCTTTTGCACTCGTCTCGTCGCTGGCTGGTGCCGCGGGTGCGGCGGCAGCCGGCGCGCGCACGACCACCGCCACCGATAGGCGACGTATGCTGCCAACGTGGTTCTTCTCCACCACCACGCGATGGTCGAGTTCGTAGTTGCTGGTCTTTTGCGTGCGTTTGTTGATGGGCGCGGCGGCTGTCTTCGCCGCGTCCGCAGCGCCTGCAGACGGCGGCTGGCCTTCGGCATTGGCGGTCTGCTCGGGTGCACTGGCCGCGCCCGGCGGTTGGTTGCTCAGCGCACCGGGCACACCACTGGCGGCCGCACCGCTGCGTTCTTCTTCGGTGCTGCTTTCGCTGCGCACTGCAGGCGAATCGGGATTGAAGCTTTCTTGAGATTGTTGCGTTTCGGTGAAATCAAGATCGGCAGTCACCTGCGCACGCACGCCGTCAGCACCGACCAAGGGCGCGAGGATCGCCTCGACCCGATCGATATAGGATTGTTCGAGGGTGCGTGAGTATTCAAAACGTTTGGCCGAGATCGCCAGGGCGTCGCCGCTGTCGGAGTTGTCGGTGAGCAGATTGCCCCTTTGATCGATGACCGTGACCTGATTGACCGGCATGCCAGCGACTGCCGCCGACACCATCTGCGCGATGGCTGCGACCTGGTGCCGTTCGAGCTGGCGGCCGTTGTATAAATCAACGATGACCGAGGCACTGGGGTCGCGTTTGGTCCGCGCAAAAGCCGATTGTTTTGGCAAGGCGATATGCACACGCGCCGAACGCACGTTGGTGATGTGGGATATCGAACGGGACAACTCACCTTCGATCGCGTGCTGATAACGTGCTTGTTCGAGAAACTGGCTGGTACCGAAGGGCTGGCCGTCGCTCATGCTTTCGAAGCCACCAGCGAAGCCACCGCGGGGCAGCCCGGCGCCCGCCAGTTTCATGCGCGCGTCGGCGAGCTGCTCGGCGGCGACCAGCAGCGTGCCGCCACCCGGGTCCATGCGATAGGGAATCTTGTTGCTGTTGAGCGCTTCGATGACCTGATTCATATCGCGGTCCTGCAGATCGGCAAACAGAACCGAGTATTCCGGTTGCCGCGCCCATAGCGCCACATACAAACCCAGCGCGACCGCCGCCGCCAAACCGACAAGCACACCGGCCTGGCGCAATAACAGCAGCAGCGATGCCTGAGCATTGAATGTGGCGGCTTCAGCCATGGTCTTGACTTACCTTACCCTGCGCCTATAGCGGCATGTTCATGATGTCCTGGTAGGCAGATACCAGTTTGTTGCGGACCTGGGTCGCTGCCTGAAAGGACAGATTGGCCTTCTGTAACGCCACCATCACCTGCGCCACATCGACGCCTTGCACACCCCGTTCGAACTGGTTGGATAACTGCGTGGCCTTCATCTGATTGTCATTGACGAAGTTGATCGCGTTTTTCATCACATCGCCAAAACTGACGGCGGGCGTGGCGCTGGCGCTGGTTACCTCACTTGGCATCTGCAGGCTACGGGCCTGGGCAGCCAGGGCGCGCATTTGCGCGAGTACGGCTTGGGCATCGATGGTGTTGCTCATGGTGTGCTCCGGTTCGATGGGTCGCGTGAGATGGGGTCAGGCGCCGGGCAACGCGACGCCGGCGTCGCGCATGCGGGCCAGCTTGTAGCGCAAGGTGCGGGGGCTGATACCAAGCTTTTCTGCGGCAAATTTGCGGCTGCCGCGTCCTTCTTCCAACGCAGTCAGGATCAGACGCCGTTCGTGGTCCTTAAGGTCGCCGCCCAAGGATTCCGCTCCGTGCGCAAACTCGTCGTCGGCACCTTCCAAATCGTCGTCGTGCGGCGCCCGCCCATAGGGCGGCGGCACATAAGCGGGTAGTTCGACGCTGGTGAATGCGCGGGCGGTGGCGATCTGCTCAAAGACCAGATCAGCCTCGCTGATGCCGGCGCCCTGATGCAGAATCAGCGCGCGCTGCATGACATTGTCGAGTTCGCGGATGTTTCCTGGCCAGTGGTATTGCATCAGACGCGCGTTCGCGCCGGTGCTGAGTATCGGCACCGCCTGTTGGCTGCGAGTGGCGGCTCGCGCCAACAGGGCCTGCGCAAGCGGCACGATATCGCCGCTACGCTGGCGCAGCGGCGGCACGTGGATCGGCATGACGTTGAGTCGGTAATAGAGATCTTCGCGAAAACGCCCGGCTTCCACTTCGCGGCGCAAATCACGATTGGTGGTAGCAACGATACGCACATCGAGATCGATGACTTTGTTGGCGCCCAAGCGTTCGACCTGGCGCTCCTGCAATACCCGCAGCAGCTTGGCCTGCAAAGCCAGCGGCATCTCGGAGATCTCGTCCAACAGCAGGCTCGAATCCTGTGCTTGTTCGAACTTGCCGAGGCTGGCTTTGTAAGCGCCGGTGAAAGCCCCTTTTTCGTAGCCGAACAAGACCGCTTCGAGCATGTTGTCGGGGATCGCCGCGCAGTTGATCGCGACCGGCGTCTGCGCAGCGCGCTGGGAATGCTGATGGATGGTGCGGAACACGATTTCTTTGCCGACCCCGGACTCGCCGGTGATCATCACCGAGGCATCGGACTGCGCGACACGACGGGCGAGGTCGAAAACCCGGCGGCTGGTCGCATCAACTGCCACCACATCGTCCTGCAAGGGCATGGCTGCCGCCGGCAGCCAGTCGTCGATGCGCGCCACCAGGACTTCGGCTTCGAAAGGCTTGACCAGATAATCGGTCGCGCCGTCGCGCAGCGCGCTCACTGCACTTTGGATCGACTCATAGGCCGTCATCAGCACCACCGGCAGCTCGCGATAACAACTGCGGATCTCGCGCAACAGGGTGTGGCCGTCCATCGGTTCCATTTGAATATCGCTGATGACCAGGTCGAACTGCCCGTGGGCCAGCGCGGCGAGCGCGGCACGGCCATCCGCGGCACCGGTTGCTTCGAAGCCAGCCAGGGCAGCGGTATCGAGCAGCGCTTCGCGCAAGGCGTGGTCGTCTTCGACGATCAGAATCTGGGTGGCGTGATCGCGCATAGGGTCATCCTGCCTGACGCGGCGTGGTGGGCTCGAAGGCCGTCACCGCGTGGGTCTGTGGGGTTGTGTCAAGTTGTTTAGGGGTGGACGACGGCGTAATGAGCGGCAAGGTCATCAGGAAACAGGCCCCGCTGTCAGCGCCCTCGACCAAAGTCAATTGGCCGGCGTGGGCGAGGGCCACGGCCCGCGCCACCGCCAGCCCCAGGCCCGTGCCATTGGCGCGAGTGGTGAAAAAGGGCTCAAAGATTTCCGCCGCCTGGGTTTTGGAAATGCCCGGGCCGTCATCCTGAAAGGCCAGGCACAGTTGTGCATCGACGATGCCAGCCGTCACCGTCATGCGGCCCTGACCACGGCACGCGTGGCAGGCGTTGTCGATCAAATTCAGTGACACGCTGGTGAGGGCCGCGAGGTTGGCGTAAACCCGCCCGGGCGCGCTGCACGGCGCAAATTCGAGCCTAAAACCGCTGAGGCTGAAAGCGTCCCGCGCGGCACTCTCGAGCGCCGCCAACAACTCGCCAACCGCGACCGCTTCGACCGCCAGTTGGCCACCGCGCGCAAACAGCAACATCTCGTCGACCAGACGCTCGAGCTTGCGCAGGCTTTGCAGGCTGCGCTCGACTGCCCGCTCACGATCGGCATCACTGCGGCCGCGGCGCAGGTTGCCAACATTCAAGAGCGCGGCTGCCAGGGGTGTACGGATCTGGTGGGCCATGGCGGCGGCCATCTCAGTCTTGGCCGAGAGCCGTTTGTGGTGGGCTAGCTGGTCCTGCAAAACGCGGGTTTCGCTGACATCCTTGACCAGCAGGATCTGGCCGGGCTCGCCGGCCAAAGCCTGTGTCGCGATATTGACGCGACGCCCGTCGCTCAAGGACAGGTCGTGACCATCGTCCCAGCGCGGCGCAAACGCGCGACTGACGATGCTGTGCCAGGCGTCACCCCGCGCCAGCGGACCAAGCAAGTCACTGGCGGCGGGGTTGAATTCCTGCACCAGGCCGCGTTGATCCAGCACCACCACACCACCCGGCAGGGCATCCAGCAGCGCGTTAAGGCGCGCCGCGAGCCGCTCCTTTTCCTGCAGCTCGCGGGCCTGGCCGGCGCGCGAGGCACATAACTCGCGGCTGAGCTGTGCCACCTCACGCTCGAGATTGGTATAAAACGACGACAGTTGTTTTGACGCGTCTTCGAACTCGGCGAAGGCTTCACACAGCTGTTGGGCGTTGGCGATGTTGGCGGTAGTCATGCTCTGTAGGTCTTGTTCGGGCCCACAGCGTCAATGCTGCGGTCACGTGCAAGGGCTTGAGCAAGGACCATGCCACGGAATTTTAACCTTTTAAAACCGTGGGTTAGGTATAGGGCCCCGTTGCGAGGCCCGAAGCATGCGTCAAGGAACCGTCAGATGCCCTCACGCATCAGGTCGAATTTGCGCATTTTTTCCACCAGGGTCGTGCGCCCCATACACAGGCGTTTGGCGGCGTGGGCAACCACCCAGTCGGTGTCCTCCAGGGCCTGGGTGATCAACTCACGTTCGATGACGGTCAGATGCTCTTTCAAGTCCAAACCGGCGCGCGGTAACCGCGGATTGCTGGCTGCCACCGGCGCGGTGTCTTCGGCGGCCACGCTGGCATCTTCGGGCTTGCTGGGTGCGCGGGCGACAACATGGGCTGAGCGGTATTTCTCGGGCAGATCGTGCACATCCACCATGCCGTTGGGATAGAGGATCGAAAGACGTTCCACCAGATTGGCCAGTTCCCGCACATTGCCCGGCCAGGTGTACTCCGACAACGATTCAATGCACGACGGCGTCAGACGTATGGTGCCGCGGCCTTCGTGATCGAGCCGCTCGACCAGGTCGTTAACCAGCAGCGGCAGGTCCTCGTTGCGGGCGCGCAAAGGCGGGGTCTCGATGGGAAATACGTTCAGGCGATAGAACAGATCTTCGCGGAAGCGCCCAGCGCGGATGGCCTGGTCGAGATTGACGTGGGTGGCCGCGATGATGCGCACATTGACCGAATGACTCTTGCTGCTGCCGACCCGCTCAAAGGTGCGTTCCTGCAGAACACGCAGCAGTTTGACCTGCATGGACAGGCTCATATCACCGATTTCATCGAGGAACAAAGTGCCGCCGTCGGCCATCTCGAAGCGACCCTGGCGGCTGGCGATAGCGCCGGTGAAGGCGCCTTTTTCGTGACCGAACAACTCACTTTCAAGTAAATCCGCCGGGATCGCGCCGCAGTTCAGCGGTACAAAGGGTTTGCTGCGCCGGTTCGAGTGGTGGTGTACATGGCGTGCAACGACCTCCTTACCAGTACCGGACTCCCCCACGATCAGGACATTGGCGTCGCTGCGCGCAACCATCTCGATCATGTTGCGTACACGTTGAATGCCGGAACTGCTGCCGACCAGGCTGCGGAACAGCTCCAGTGAGCGTGGCGAACCCTCCTGATGGCGGTTCTCCCGATAGGTTTTGACCTTCTGCAGGGCCGCTTCGAATTCACCGTGACGCAGGGGCATTTTGATCCGGGCCAGGGCGTCGTGGTCGAGTTCGGTGGGTGGTGACCCACCCTCCCCACCGCTCAGCAGCAGCAGCGGGGTGTAGGGATCGACGGCCTTGATCCGGCGAAAAGCCTCGCCCTGGGCGCGTGCATCGCCGCATTCACCGAGCAGCACCATATAGGGCGCAGGCCGGCTTTCCATGATGGCAACGAGGTCGCCATCGGGTGCCACGACCACCGTGCTCATGTCCAGGTAATGAAGAATTTGTTTGAGCTCGTCGGCGATATTGGCGTCGCGTTCAACGATCACAACGGGCGATTGATTATTCACGAAGCAGCGGCTCCCCCATCGTCTAAGCGATGTTGTTGGTTGAAGCACTAGGGGCCCGTGCAGGCAGTGACACTGCTGCGCCAGAATAACGGCACAGGTATCCACGGGGGATGAGTGTTGTAAGCGGCCCGTGGGTCTGCTGTCAAGAATCCGCGATGCGCTG
>JANOXY010000344.1:0-1678 GCA_031418675.1 Pseudomonadota bacterium | reverse complement strand
TCACCATCGTGCCGTTGGTGCTGCCGAGGTCCTCGATGAACGAGTCGTTCAGGATGGTAATGATGGCCGCATGCTCGCCGCTCACCGCCAGGTTGTCGATCTGGATGTCGTTGTGCGCCTTGCGCCCGATGGTGGTGCGTTCCTTGGAGAGCGGGATCTCCTTGAGGACCAGGCCATCCATGCTGAGTATCAGTTTCGCCATCGCCGATCCCTGACGTTATTTAAACAAGCCAAAAAAGCCGCGAGGGGCGGGGTAATCCCGCAGGACGCGGACGAGTATAACCGATACGTTATCCTTGCCCCCGTTGTCATTGGCCATCTGCACCAGCTGCTGGGCGGCGAGTTTCAGATTGCCCCCCAGAGCCTGCAGCGCCATTCCCATGTCGTCGTCGTCCACCATGTCGCACAGGCCGTCCGAACACAACAGGTAAACGTCCCCCACCTTGGTGGCGTAGTCCTTCACTTCGGGCTCCACCGACGGGTCGATGCCGAGCGCCTTGGTGACCAGGTTCTTGTGCTGCGCGTGCTTCGCCTGCTCGGCGGTGATGATGCCGCTGTCGATCTGCTCCTGCAGCAGCGAATGGTCGCGCGTGACCTGCGAGAACTTGCCTTCGCGCAGCATGTAGAGGCGCGAGTCGCCCAGGTGACCGACCGTCATCTTGTTGTCGTAGAACAGGCACACGACCAGCGTGGTCCCCATGCCCGCGTATTGCGGCTGGCTCTGCGCGGCCTGGTAGATCGAGGTGTTCGCCTTGAGCACCTGTTCCCGGATCATGCGCCCGGCCATCGGCGCCTTGGATTCCGCGTCGACCTGGAACGGCTGCACCTTGGTCAGCAGCTGCTGGATCTCGGTGGTGATCACGGTGGTCGCCATGCCGCTCGCGACTTCACCGGCGTTGTAACCGCCCATGCCGTCGGCAAGCACGACCAGGCCGTTCGCCGGATCGGAGGCGATCGAGTCCTCGTTATGCGAACGGACCATGCCCGGGTCGGTGCAGCTGGCGATTTCGAGAATCTGGCTGTAATTCATGCAGCGGTCCGAGCTCTCCCAATTCTTATGCTTTTGACGCGGAGGTGCAGTGCAGAAAATTCTACGCCACCCGCTATCCGGCTAGCGCGACCCCAAGACGAGCGCTTCCCCCTAGGAAACAGCTCCCTATCCCGCATTTTTGCAGTTAATTGTCAGCTACGTCAAATATTTGGGCGCACCCGGCCCTTCTACCCTGCGGCTGGACAAACCGGGGGTTTTCGGGTTCAGGAGCCGAGCAGTTGGCCGGCTTTGACGCTTCCGGCCGCCAGGAGGTCGGCCGAGGCCAGCTTTTTGCCGTCGCCCAGCTTGGCGCGCAGCACCTCGATGCGGCCGCCCTGGGCCGTGACCTGGAAGCTGGCGGGGCCGCATTCAACGACCTCGCCGATCTTGCCCTTGACCGCGCCAAAGGTACGCACAGGCAGCATCTTGCAGTCGAAAACCTGCAGTTTGACGCCGTTCAGGGTGGTCCAGGCGCCCGGGGCCGGATTGCAGCCGCGGATCAGGTTGTAGACCACGTCCACGTGATTCGCCCAGTTGATGCGCGCCTCGCCTTCCCGGAACCAGCCCTCGTAGGTCGCCTGGGACTCGTCCTGCACCCGTTCGCGGTGCTTGCCCGCGACCACCAGGTCCGCGGCCTCCAGCATCGCC
>JANOXY010000343.1:0-2930 GCA_031418675.1 Pseudomonadota bacterium | reverse complement strand
TTTCGACAAAAAACCTGCAAAAAACTGTGCGAAATGGGCTGAGAAGTTGCCGCCGTGCGCACTACGTCCGCGAAAATGACGGTTTGATGGCACCTTTAGTGCGCGATTGCGGGTTTAGCTTGCTGGCCGGCGTTATGATGGCCGCAGCTTCAGCGTAGCCGGCCGCCGCCTTTGTCCAACGTCAATCTGCATTCCTTTCGCGTCGCCCGGCTCGAGGTCTTTGCGCACGATACCGGTGCGCGACTTGGCGAGGCGACCGGCTTCTTCTGTCAGTACCGTGCCCGGACCTTCCTGGTCACCAATTGGCATGTGGTTTCAGGTCGGCACTTTCAGACACGTCAGGCACTGCATTACTCACGCGCGCTACCCGGGTCATTGATCGTCCACGCCCACGTTACGCGCGCAGGTCATGGGGCGAGCATCCCTTCGTCTTCGACCGCCTTTCGCCTCGCGCTGCTCGACAGCGAGGGTCGGCCGCGCTGGTTGGAACACCCGCTGTTCGGTGCTGACATTGATGTCATCGCCCTCGATATCGGCACTGCCTTACCGCAAGGCACGCGAGTCTGTCCCATCGATCTGGAGTCGGAACTGGCGGCGCAGCTGCGCCTCGCCGTCATGGATCAGGCTTTTGTCACGGGCTTCCCGCTGCAGGCGAGCACCACGCCCAATTCACTACCCATCTACAAAAGCGGCACGATCGCCTCAGAACCTGCGGTGTTTGACTCGCAACCGCGCATCTATATCGATGGCAAAACCAAAACCGGGATGTCGGGCTCGCCGGTCATGGTGAAACGCGAAGCTGAGCGGGATGGCGCTTGCGCGAGCCCGGTGGTCGAGCATCTGCGTCTTGTTGGCGTCTACTCCGGGCGTGACCGTCAAGAGCCTCCGGAATTCGAAGCCGAGCTCGGCATCGTGTGGCCGTTCAAAGAATGCCTGTTACCGATCCTCGAAACCTATCTCGGCCAAGTACAAGCTGCAGCACGTCCTGCCTCAGGCGGTTGACGACGGCCCGGGATTTTTCAGCAGAGGAATCACATTGCGCACGCCGCCGCGCGGGTCCGGCGTATCGCCCGTAAAACGCGGAATGAGATGCAAATGGGCGTGCCACACCGACTGTCCGCCGGCCAGCTCGCAATTCGCGCCGAGATTGAAACCCTGGGGTTGGTGCCGTTCCAGCAGCATGAGCTGGACTTCGCGTGCCAGGGCGAAACAGGCAGCGTATTCCTCAGGGGTCGTGTCGAAGATGGTACGTACGTGGCGTTTGGGGACGATCAAGGTATGGCCGGGAGAGACCGGATAGGAATCGGCAAAAGCCCGCGCGAGCGCGTTCTCCTGCAGTACCTCGCGATCGAGATGGCAGAAGATGCAGGGATCATTGGGGTCGACAGCGTGGCGGGCCATGGGGTGATTCTAGGGGATGAATCCGGGTCACGGAACGTGTGGTGCGGCGATCGTGGAGCGCTGGGTGCCGTTGGGATCGGTTTGGCGATTATAAGGATTCGGTGAAGAGGTAAAGGGCAGGTTGTGGTCACCTTTGGTGGCGCTTGTGCGATGTGCGCCGGGGGCGGGTTCGCGTGAGCGTTGCTCGTGCGCTGCGCGCTCTTGCTTGTCCCCTAGGGGATTGACTCGCGCGCGCTTGTTGCGCGCACTCGCCCTGCGGGCGCCGCTGCGCGGCGTCCAAACTCGCGTTGCGAGTTTGTCGAACCGGGGGTGCTCTACTCAACTAGGGAACGCCATATACAAAAACACCGGCTAGTGCCGGTGTGTTTGTATGTGGCGTCCCCTAGGGGATTCGAACCCCTGTCGCCGCCGTGAAAGGGCAGTGTCCTAGGCCTCTAGACGAAGGGGACGGATTTGGTGGAGCCAGGCGGGATCGAACCGCCGACCTCTACAATGCCATTGTAGCGCTCTCCCAGCTGAGCTATGGCCCCGCAGATTCCGTGACAGGTGTTTTGATACACCCATCGGAGTCGGTGAGGATGATTGCAAACACGACGGCAAACTGCCCGTATTTTCAAATCTTTACCGAATCCGTCAGAGGCGGCGCAGGGTACCGAGGGTCAGCAGTAGTGTCAAGCTGCGTCTGTGCGCGTGGCGATATAAGCAAGCGCACTGTCGAGCCGCGTTATGCATTGTTGGCGACCAACCAGTTGCAAGGTCACATCAATGGCCGGCGATGCCGCAAACCCGGTCACAGCGACCCGCAACGGTTGCGCGATCTTGCCGAGCTTGATTTCATGGGCACTGGCTACGCTTTCGATCAGTGCATGTAAGGCCGGTGCCTGCCAGTTCTGCTGCTCGACCAGACGATCACGCAGATCGCGCAGCGGCCCGGCTATCACGGGCAGCAGATGTTTGGCCATCGCTTCTTCGTCCAGACTCGTCAGCTCGCCAAAAAACGGCCGACTCTTGTCCGCCATCTCCACCAGTGTTTTTGCCCGCGTACGCTGCGCGTCGACGACCGCTGCGAGCTGGGCAGCATCGCTGACGTCGAGCCCGGCCTGCACAAAATACGGCGTCGCGTGGCTGACCAGTTCAGCTAGCGGCAAGTGGGCGATGTAGTGCTGATTCACCCACAACAGTTTGTCGAGATCGAAAGCGGCGGCGGATTTGTTGATGTCTTCGATATCAAAGGCAGCGATCATCTCTGCCTGGCTGAAGATTTCCTGATCACCATGGGACCAGCCCAACCGAGCGAGATAGTTGAGTAGTGCCTGCGGCAGGATGCCATCGTCTCGATAGGACAACACGCTGACCGCACCGTGACGTTTGGACAGCTTCTTGCCGTCGCTGCCGTTGATCATCGGGATATGGGCGTACACCGGACGTGTCGCGCCGACCGCTTCGAGGATGTGGATCTGACGTGGAGTGTTGTTCAGATGATCATCACCGCGCAATACGTGGGTGATGCCCATGTCGATGTCGTCCAC
>JANOXY010000342.1:0-1622 GCA_031418675.1 Pseudomonadota bacterium | reverse complement strand
GGGGCATAGGCGCACCGGCCAGCGCCCAGCTACGGGTCTGTAATTGCGCCGCCGGTACGCCACGTTTGAAATCTTCCAGCATGCGTTGTGGATCGTAGACCGGCCCGACCGGATCAGCGGCAAATTCCTCGCCACGCATATAGGTGGTGGCCGCGTCGGCATGGCCGAAGTTGTCAACCTGCATTTCGATGTACTGGCCATCGGGATCGCGGTAGTACAGCGAGGTGGTCACACCGTGTTGAATCGGCACGCGGGGTTCGATGCCTCGCGCTTTTAAATGCTCAAAGCGCGCCAGCAAGGCCGCCAGATCGGGAAAGGTATAGGCGGTATGCATGAGGCCCACACTGTTCGGTGCACGCTCGGCGAAGGGCTGGCCAGGTGGTGGATTCAAAAACGCGAGGCGATGATGTTCGTCGTCATAGGTGATGAAACAGATCATCGGATCTTCATACACCACGTGCGCGTCGAGCACGGTGCAATACCAGTCGCGCATGGCGTCACGGCGGTTGGTAAAAAGAACGACGTGGGCAAATTTAGGTGTGGTGGTCATGTTCTGCTCCCCAAGGTAGGTTTAAGCCCATCGCTTTGTCGCGAACTGCGCGAAGATTCTCGCGGTAGGGCAAAACGCGAGCATGGTAGCCCGCATGGTGCGCTGGTAAAGCCGCGCGCATGGTCGCTGTTGTCAGCCGGCCATGATTTTAGTCCACCGCCAGCGCGATGATCGCTTTGCGCGTCGCCACCAGCCGATCTTCATTGACCGGACTGACCGCGATCACCGGCATGTCCGCACCGGCGGCGCGAAAGGCTTCAAGCTGATCGCGACACTGTGTGGCGGTGCCGAACACACAGACTTCGTCGACCAATTCGTCAGGAATGTGTTTCACGACTTCAGCGCGGCTCGCACCACGACCCAGCGCGCGGATGGCATCCATGGCTGGACCAAAGCCGGCACGTCGCCATTGCCGACGATAATTGGGTAACAAGGCAAAAAAGGCCAGGTTGTAGCGCGCTGCAGAGCGCGCAGCCGCGCTGTCGTCTGATACAAAGGTTGGAATGCTCAACACGCAGGCGCATTCATCCAAGCTGCGTCCCGCCTGCTCCGCGCTGGCGCGGGCGGCGGCGACCAGACTTGGCAAATAGCTGCGCGGTGACAGGAAGGGCATAAGACCGTCGCCAACTTCGCCCGCAACCGCGGCGCTCTCGATGGTATTGGCTGCGACATAAACCGGCACCGGAAACGCGCTGGCGGCTTGCTTCAAAAAACCACTGCCCGCTTCGCCGGCCAGACCGCTCTGCACATAGGCCACGTAGTCGCGCAGCCGCGTGCGCGCATCACCCATCTCAATGTTGAGCGAAGCCAATAAACCACGATGACTCATACCAAAGCCGACGCGCAATCGACCGCCATGTAGTTCAGCAATCGTGCGCAAGGTGGCGGCCGCCAGGAAAGGATGACGAAAGTAGATGTTGGCGATATTGGTGCCAACCGTCAGCCGGGCCGTGCCACTGGCAATGGCCTGGGCACAGGCCAGCGCATCACCACGCCCTTCGTTGACATACGCCGCTTCAAAGCCGTGCTGCTCAGCGAGTCTGCCGATGTCGACAAATTCCTGAGGTGGTCC
>JANOXY010000341.1:0-3824 GCA_031418675.1 Pseudomonadota bacterium | reverse complement strand
CAATGGGGTGAGCGTTACGGCTATCTGCTGGTTGATCCCATCGGTGGTGCAATCGGTGCGTTCTCCATGGCCGACGGCATTAATACCGGTGGTCAGGCTCGCACGCCCATCTGCCAGTTGCCGAACATCGAGCACACTGAGCAGAGCTTTCCGGTGTTGTTTCTCTATCGTAAAGAGCTGCCGGACTCGGGCGGTGCGGGCCAGTATCGCGGCGGCCTGTCGGCGGAATCGTGTTTCATTCCCCACAACACGGATTTCATCACCCAGGACACCTTGTCATCGGGGAACGCCACACCCACCTCGTCGGGCATGATGGGCGGTTATCCGTCCAGCACCAACGCTTACATGTTTCTGCGCGATACCAACATCTTTTCCAGCATCAAGGCCAGCACCATGCCAGGCGATACTGCGGAGATCAGCGGCCGCGAGGAAGTGCTGCAGTTACGCCAGGAGAATTTCCAACAGAATGCAGCTGACGTCTACGCCGTGCGCTGGACCGGTGGTGGTGGCTTTGGTGATCCTTTTGATCGTGTCGCGGCGGACATTGAAAAGGATATCGAGGACTACGCCGTCACCGCCGCCGCAGCACGCTCGCTGTACGGCGCAATCGTCAATGAGCAGGGCCTGGTGGATGTGGAAGCGACGGCAGTGGAGCGTGCGCGTATTCGTAAAGGCCGCTTGAATGGCGGCGCCGGCAAGTCCCGGCAAGGTGAACTGCTGTTCCAGGCCAGCACCTGTCTCGATGCCAAACGCGATGCCGAGGGTAGTTTCTGGGCCTGCGGCAAATGCTCAGCGGATCTCGGGCCCATGGCACAAAACTACAAGCTGCAGTGCATACGCGAGGACAACTCGGTATCGAGTTCCAATCCACTGATCGGTGACCCTTCCCGTTATATCGATGATGCGGTGACGTTCAGGCAGTTCTTCTGCACCGGTTGTGGATCCTTGATCGACAATGAGATCGCGGTAGTGAGTGACGAGGTGTTGCACGACCTGGTACCGGCGCTGTAGGGCCTGCTTGCTCGGTGAGATTTGTGTGCGAATAAATTCGCACCTACAGGGCTGCTGACCACCGTAGGTGAAAATCCATTCGCACAGATGGTGGCCACTGTAGGTGCGAATTCATTCACACAGATGGTGGCCACTGTAAGTGCGAATTCATTCGCACGGGTGATAGCCACCGCAGCTGCGAATTCATTCGCACAGGTGATAGCCACTGTAGGTGCGAATTCATTCGCACATTTTTTCTCGACCAAAACCCAGTACCTATGCCACCAAGGAGCCAACCATGAATTACGAATTCATCACGGTCAGCAAACACGATCACGTCACCCGCATCACCCTCAACCGACCGGAGGTGATGAACGCCATCAATCAGCAGATGCACGATGAGCTGCAGCATGCCTTCGACGATTTTGCCAGTGATGACGATCAGTACCTCGGGGTTATCAAAGGCGCCGGCGAGCGCGCCTTCTCAGCCGGCAGCGATCTGAAATCGATCGCCAAGCGCGGTAAGCCCCATGTTTATCCACGCAACGGCTATGCGGGTCTGATCGAACGCTTCGATCTGACCAAGCCCCTGATCGCGGCAGTTGACGGCGTAGCGGTGGGTGGTGGCTTCGAGGTCGCGCTGGCCTGCGACATCCTGTTGGCCACGCGCCGTTCGCGTTTTGGTCTGCCCGAACCGCTGGTGGGCGCGGTGGCGCTGGGCGGCGGCATGCACCGGCTGGCGCGTCAGATCGGGCTCAAACAGGCGATGGGCATGATTCTGACCGGTGACATACTCGGTGCCGAAGACGCTTTTCGCATGGGCTTTGTGACCCAGCTGCTCGACCACGATGAACTCGAGGATGCCATCGCTTCCTGGTGTCAGCGCATCTTGCGCTGTGCACCGCTCGCCACCCGCGCGTCCAAACAGACCGTGATGCGCGGCCTGGACGAAACGAGTTTGCAAGCAGCGATGGACACTCAGCCGAGTTATCCGGCGTTCAAGACCTGGTATGAATCCGTCGATCGTATCGAGGGTGCAGCAGCGTTTGCGGAGAAGCGGCCACCGCAGTGGCAAGGCCGTTAGTTTGTAGGTGCGATTTTAATCGCACATTTCTATCCCTTGGATGGTTTGGAATCGGGGCCTAATGCGAATGAATTCGCACCTAGTGCGAATGAATTCGCACCTTCGGTCAGTCCTGCAGGTGGGTTTTGTCGGCACGATGAAAACCATGACAGGTGACACAGGTGGAGGCCAGTTTGCCCTCGGCGGCGTCGCCGCTGCCATGACAGCTGCGGCAACTGTTTATGCCGGGCAGCATCACATCGGCACTGGTATCGGACGTTTTGGCCTCGACGTGGCAATCGGTACAGGCCTGGGTGTCGTGCTGTTTGTGGCTGAAGTTGGCTGCCGGTAACCAGGCGTGGGGAATACGTACCGGGTCGATGTGCCACGCGTCGGCGCCGCTGCCCTTGCCGGTGGGCTGCACGGTGTGGCAGGTGCCGCAGGTGGTATAGGCCAGCATTTCTGCGGTGGTCATCTCTGCATTGTGGGCCGCCCAAGTCAGTGCATCCTGCTGTTCGACGGTACTCAGGGCCTGACCCGGCAGACGCCGCGACTGCACGCCCTGTGGTGCCAAGGCATTGGGATAACCACCGCGCAAAGCCCACGCCTGAAAATAATCGCCCACCCCATTGACTGCTGCTTTCAGATCGCTATGGGGTACTTCGCGCAGCACATCACCGGGGATATTCAGCTGATGGCATTCATGGCAGTTCTTTTCGAAAGTGACCGGTGCCATGCGACCACCACCGGCTTCGACCTGGTGGCAATCGGCGCAGATCAGTTTGACGGCGCCCCGTGTTGGACTGTCGATGCCTGCCGCCGCGAGATGTCCCCGGTGGGAAAACTCGATGCCCGGTGACTCGCGTAAGCGCTTGGCATCGGACAATGCCACCCGTACCGCCACCGGCACACCGTCCTGCTGGTGGACCAGGGTAGTGCGGAATTCCGGATGGTCGTCGCCAAAATTACGCGCGTCGAGAATCTCGGTCCCTGCGCGTTTGTCCTTGAGATTGCCATGGCAGCTCACACATAGCGCTTCATCGCGACGCACCAGTGAGCTCTTGCCGGTGTGTTCGTGGTGGCAGGTCGCGCAGCGCTGGCCCTTGAACAAACCGGTTTTCAGGATTTCGTTGTCGACATGGTGGCGCGTATTCTGATGGCAGGTGATACAAGCTGCATTGCGGGTCGGGACAAAGGGAACGGTGTGGCAGGAATTACAGTTCACCCCAAAGTGCGCGTGGGCATCGCTGACGGCACCGCTCTGCCAGGCGTGATCCGACGGCACCAGGGGCAATAAGCGCAGCCACTTGCCGGCCGTGGAATTGAGCGCGGCAATGCTGGGCATCAACAGGAACGCAAGCAGAATAAATCCGGCAATGGCCAGCGCCCATGGCCGTATGCGCAGCCCCGCAGCGCCCAGGTCCAAACGCGCACGCTTTAACAGCGCCGCCTCCATCTCGCGGCCGCGCGTGGTGGTGTCTTCGGATATCTCCAGCGCCAGGTTACAACCCGCCGCATCGCCGACCCGGATGTTGTATCCGCCCAGTTCTATGTGGTCGCCGGCCGTGAGTACGGCCGACTGCACGATGTCGCCGTTATAGTGAAAACCAGCCGCCAGATAACATTGCAGGCGTACTTTGCCGTCCTGTCCCTCGAGCAGTTCAGCGTGAGCCAGCGCCACGCGCAGATTAGCCAGGTGAATATCCTGGTCTGTGCCGCGACCAATTTTCAGCCGTGCACCCTGTAACGGCACCTGCTGCAAGGTGTCGTT
>JANOXY010000340.1:0-4311 GCA_031418675.1 Pseudomonadota bacterium | reverse complement strand
GCCAAGGCGGCCGATCGGCTCCTGATCGATCAAATGCTGGGGCACGATGCCGGTGCCGGCCATCAGGCGGTCCACCATCGGGGTTTGAATAATGCCCGGGCACACCGCGTTGACGCGGATCGCCTTGCGGGCAAATTCGAGTGCCGCGCATTTGGTCAGACCAACAACACCGTGTTTGGCGGCGCAATAGGCACTGCCGCCGCGCGTACCAACCAGACCTGCCACCGAGGCGGTGCTGACTATGCTGCCGGCACTGCCCTGTCTCAAGAACTGCTCGATCTGATACTTGATGCACAACCACACCCCTTTGAGATCAACGTTGAGGGTGCGGTCGTATTCTTCTTCGCTCATCTTCGTGATGCTGGCGAAAGCACCTTCAATGCCGGCGTTGTTGAAGGCACCATCGAGTCGGCCATAGGCACTGACGGTGGCCGCGATCATGGCCTGCACATCGGCGCTCTTCGTAACGTCGGTCCTGACCAGTTGGGCGCTGCCGCCAGCCTTCTTGATTTCCGCCACCAGCAACTCGCCGTCGGCGACATTGACATCAGCGATGGTCAGGCGCGCGCCTTCCTGGGCGGCACGCAGCGCGGTCGCGCGGCCTATGCCGGTACTGCCACCGGTGATGATGATCGCTTTGTCTTGCAACAGGCCAGCCATGGATAACTCCTATTGTTGGGTCGTCGTGGGTAAGGTTTTGAGTACATGCCCCGTGGCGCTTCGCGTTACACTCGCGCGGCCCGGTTGGGGCACGACGAGATGATACTGGAAGCGAAATGAAAGTAGTGGCACCCGCCGCCGCCGTGGCGGCCATCCCCGATAACAGCGTGCTGGTCCTGCCCGGCGCTTGCGCGGAACCCCGCGAGTTCTACCGCGCTTTCAGCGCCGGCGTGGATCGCTTTAAAAACTTGACCGTGGCTTCTGGCCTGTCACTCGGTGGCTACGGCTTTCTGGAGCGCGGACTCGGTGAACATTTTCACTATCTGACCTGGCAGGCGGCACCCCGTTTGCGTCCGTTGTTCAAAGAGAACGATCGACGCAAGATCAGTTTTGTGCCGATCCGCCTGAGCGATCTGACGCGCGTCGTGCGCCGCGGTGGTGCTATCAGTCCCGACGTGGTGGTGGTGCAGACCTCATTGCCACAGGCCGATGGCAGTGTGAGCCTGGGTCTCTCGGTCGGTCCCAATCCGCACTTTGTTGAACAGGCTTCAATCGTAATCGCCGAAATGAATCCGCACATGCCGGTGACCGCTGGCAACGCCCGGGTGAGCCTGGATCGCATTACCTATGGGTTCGAAGCGGACCATCCGCTTGCGCAATACGATACCGGCGAACCGGAGCCGCGCGACGAGAAAATTATCGAACATGTGTTGAGCCTGATTCCACCCAAGGCTTGGGTGCAGTTTGGCATCGGCGCCGTGCCTGACCGGGTCTTAAAACGCCTGTGTGAGATCCCGGAGGTCAATCTGTACTCCGGCATGCTGTCGCGCAGCCTGGTCGATTTCCTCGAAGGTGTACAACATAAGCCGCGGGTGGTGAACGGTGAACTAGCGGGCGATCCGCGCTTGTACGACTATTGCAATGGCAATGCCCTCATCGAGATGAGCGGCCTGGACGTTACCCATAATCCGCTGGCCTTGGCCGCCCTGCCGCGTTTTGTCTCTATCAACTCGTCGGTTGAAATTGACCTAATGGGTCAGAGTAACGGTGAGACCTTGGGACCTGTGCAGATCAGCGGGGTGGGGGGCAGTCTCGATTACATCGAAGCGGCGGCATTGTCCGACGGCGGTGTATCGATTATCGCCATGCCTTCCACCACTGCCGATGACGCGCGTTCCAAGATTGTGGCCATGCTGGCGCCAGGCAGCGTGGTCACGACGCCGCGCTACTGCATAGATTATGTGGTGACCGAATACGGTATCGCACATTTGCGTGGCAAGAGTCTGTGGGCGCGGGCCGACGCTTTAATCGAAATCGCCCATCCTAAGTTTCGCGATGAACTGTCAAATGCGTTGTAGTTCAGACCGCAACGAATAGCGCCTAGTGTGTGCCAGCGGGATTGAACACCCGTTTAATCTCGATTGGTTCACGCAAGATGCGTAACTCAATGCGCACGATGTACTCGAGCTGGTGCGGATTCTCCCGGACGGTCAGTCGTTCAATAACTTTGCCGCCCTCCGGCGCATCTATTTCGTTGACCAGGGTCTCGTTTTCCCAATAGGTGAGGGTAAAGCCAAAGGTATCCCGCACGAGCTCGCCACCCTTGGCGGAAAATACCTTGCCATTGGGGTTAGGTCGAACCGCTCGCGGCAGATCGATGTCGTAGCTCAGGCGATAGCCGCCGACTTCCTCGGCGATGTCGATGCGCTCAGCTTTAACCAGTGGATAGGCAATGCCGAGACGGCGCAGGAGCCTGGAGGGCTTGTTTTCCTTGCCGTCTCGCACTGAATCCCAATAAGCGAGCTGATTTAGATCGTAGGGTGTGCTGCGTTCAGCACCGGCTTGCATGTGGGGCACTGGATAACCATCACGCGGTAATCGTCCCTTGAACAGTTTCTCGGGATCGGCGCTGACCTCTTCGTCGAGTGTCCACGCGCCCGTGATGGCGGGTGATGCACTTGCGCAGGTGGCGAAGCACAGCCCCAACCAAAGAACGTAGAGCGTCAGTCGTTGCGACACCATGAGCTTTGCCTTTGTAGGTGTGACTGGCGCGGTGATAATGCAGGTTCAGGTATGCTCACGGCGCGCCGCGGCATGGTGCCATGGCACGAGGGGAGCCTCAATAGCAGGCCGTATGCTTAGCGTATGAACGAAGTGGACGGCCGATGGCCGCTGTTTGGGCAGTGTTTGTGTGGTGCCATCACGCTGCTGGTGGATGCGCTGGCTGGACCACTCATGTTTTGTCATTGTCGCGAGTGTCGCAAAAGTGCCGGGGCGGCGTTTATCGCGGTGGTTCCCGTCTCGATAGGTGATTTTCACTTGCGCGACCCGCTGGCAGCGCTCAAGAGCTATCGAGCGACGACGCACAAGGCGCGGTATTTCTGCGCACGCTGCGGTTGCCCGATCTATAGCGCGCGCGATGCGAGTGATAGCGTGCGGGTGCGGGCCGGTGTATTGCAGCTGCCGCCGGGCGTCGCGCTGGGCGCGCACATTTACTGCGATGACATGGCGGGCTGGGACAAAATCCACGATGATTTGCCGCGTTATGCGGGTATTGAACCTGGTCGCGAGCCGCTAAGTAACTTGAAGGAATTGAAGTGATGATAAAGGTGGTATCAGTCTTGCAGCGCAGGCCCGGTATGAGCGTCGAGGATTTTCAGGGCTATTGGCGCAACACCCATGGCGCGATCGTGAGTCGCCTGCCGGGGCTGCGGCGCTATGTGCAATCCCATACTTTGCTCGGTGGTTATCGCAACGGGCAGCCGGCGGCAGACGGACTGGCGGAACTATGGTTCGACGACAGTAATGCGCTGCGTGGGCTGGCTAACACGGCCCAGATGCGCGCGGTGCTGGCCGACGAGCCGAACTTCGTCGACATGTCGCGCTTTATTCAAGTTCACACCCAGGATGGGGTTATCAAAGATGGCCCGGTGCCGGCCGCAGGCGTGAAGAACGTTGAGTTCGTGACCAAAAAAGCAGGCATGCCCGTCGCTGATTTCCAACACTACTGGACGACCACCCACGGACCCTTGGGGGCATCGATAAAAACGGTTACCCGCTATGTGCAGAGTCATACGCGGGTGACAGCCTACGAGCGCGACACGCCCCCGGCCCTGGATGGTTTTGCACTGACCTGGTTCGAAAGCACGGACGCCATGCGCGAGTCCGCCCGCAGCCAGGAATACCAGACGACGCGCATGGACGAAGAAAATTTCCTGACCATCCCCCTCGAATTCATCATCACGCGCGAACACGTCATCGTGGCGTGACCCGCGCCCTGGCGCGGCGCGGGCCGATGCCTGAATTGCGCTAAGGCTTCAGCACAGCGGGATGACCTGCTCAGCAAACTCCCGCGCGGCCTCGCGCAGGTGCTTGAGCGGTGGCAACAAGCTCACTTCGCGCAAGCCGTCACGCTCTGCCTGGCGGATTTTTTCAGCGATTTCGCTCGCGCTGCCAACCATCGAAGTTCCTTCGATCATGTCGGGCGTTACAAATTTGCGCTCACCGCTCGCAAAATAGCTGCAATGGCCTTCGTGGATCAGTTGGTGGCGTTTTTCGGGTGGCACCGGAAAGTTGTCTACGTGATCAACATATTCCTCCCAGATCCCTTTCATGTACTGCGGCACGACTTCGTCATTCTTGGTATAGCGC
>JANOXY010000339.1:0-6751 GCA_031418675.1 Pseudomonadota bacterium | reverse complement strand
CATGAGTTTTGCCCTCGCGGCGTTCCCCTATTGGCGAGCGTGGATCGATCTTGAGCTGGCGCGCGGGGTGACTGGTCGAGGGGAGAAGAGCAAAGCGCTGGCACCGGCCAGGAACGGTTTTAAGGCCGCGTCTGTGCAATTGTTCAAACCGGGTCTGGTTTACGGTGGGTGGTTGGGCTTGGGTTATGTGGAGCTGGAAAGCGGCCGCAAGGATCGCGCCAAAGAAATTTTCAAGAAGCTCGAAGAAGCGCTCGCCAGCGAAGCCGATTCGCCCATACGCAAAGCGGTCAGTCTCGAGTTGCGCATGATCGACGCTAAGCGCGGCGCGGTGTCGAATCTCGCTGTCAGGGGCGGCAAGATCGACACCAATGATGCCGCTCTGCTCAAAAATGAGGTGTTTGCGGTATTGCAGGAGAGCCGCAAAACCGGCGGCCGGCCTTTGCAAGCCGCGGCGCGCCTCAAAGCCTTGATCGACGCCGGCAAGATCGATGACGAACTACTGGCCAACATGATGACCTATGCGCAGGAATTGTCTGGCGTTGATATCGGTCCCTACACCGACCTGGCCGGTGGTGAATTCGCCATGCAAAACGAGCATTGGTATAACGCCATGCAGAAATACGTGGCGTTTTTTAAGGCGGTGAAGGCGCCGCCCGATCTCGATCTGAACTACTACCGCTATCGCTGGGCTGTGGCGGCTTACAAGTCGGATATTTTTGATCCGGCTATCGACGTATTGAACAAGCTGATTGCCAAGCCAACTTTATCCGATGAGCTTGATCAGGCCGCATCAAAATTGCTTTACGCCATCTATGCATCGCGGGATCGCAAGGGTGCACCAGAATCCAATCGCAAGAACCTGCGTGAGGCCGCTGCGCGTTTTGTTTCGCGCAGCCCCAACGACCCGGCCGCCCAAGGTGCGCGTCTGGTGATCGCGCGCAATAGCGATAGTGCCGGTGCGGCATTGAGTCAGATGGATCAGGTCTCCTCACCCCAGGCCAAGGCCGAGATTGGCCGCACGGCATTTGGCATCATCGCCCGCAATTTCAGTGCGGCCGTGGCGCGTGGCAAAACGGCCGAAGGGGCGACACTGGCGCGTCAGGGCATAGCGGCCTGGCAGCAGTTGCCACCGGAAGACAAAAAAGAACAGTTCAATTTCGCCGTGCTGCTCGAAATGCGTTCGCTGGTTGATGCTGATCCGAATGCGGTCCTGCAGGCGCTGGATCAGATCGAGGCCAAGGGCGGTCTTAGTAACGATATCCAGCGCGCGCTGGTGTGGTCGCGCTTGCAGCTCTACAACCGAATGGGTGACAGCAACAAGGGCTCGGAATACGTGCAAAGGCTCGCCGCAGCCGGTATCCCCAGCTGGCAGCTCGACTACCTCGTGCCCTGGATCAGGGAGCGCAAAGACGTTGAGCAACGCCTGTCACTGGCGCGCCTGGTGCGACCTACCTTGAAGAATCAGCCGGAAATGGATCGTCGTTTTGGCGCGCAGATCATCGAAGATCTGTTAAGCAAAAAGGACAACACCACGGCCAACGAAGAAGCGCGGGCTTTTCAGAAGAAATATCCCAAGTCCGGTGATGCCTGGCGTTTGCTCGCACTGAGCGCTGAAGCCATCGATCAACCCTTTGAGGCTGACCGTGCCTGGAATGTGATTACGGACAAAGCCGTCCCCACCATGCCCATCTGGTGGGAAGGCATGTTGAGTCGTGTGCGCATCCGCACCAAATCCAATCGTCCCGACGAGGCCTGCCCGCTGCTGAAGCAACTCGAGAAGCATCAGCAGTATCTACCGGCGTCATTCAAGAACGAATTCACGACCGCGCGCAGCAGCGCGCGTTGCGCGAGTGTGCAAGCCGGGACCTGATCCCGGCGCCATGACGGCAAAGTCACCGGTCGCACTGCTGACCGGCTGTTGCTGCGCCGGCAGGACCACAGGCTTGTTGTCTGTTTTGTCCCAGGTTGGCCGCGCCACCACCATGGCCATCATTAGCGAATCGCCCGATCAGCTTCCTCGCTGCGCCACCCAAGAAGATTTGACCTCAGCTTGTGGGTGAGCGGAGCCGCATCGCACACAGGATCCATGCGCTTTGGTCGATACTCTCGAGGGCATCACGGACAAGCGCCAGTGTGACGGGCGCAAGGCAAGCTTTTGCGTCAAAGCGATTGACTGGCACCCCGCCAGCGACCAGGGTGGTGCCTCGGTGTTCTCAGGTCCGGAAACCGATAGTTGGCGTATCAACGAATTAATCGCAACTTTACGAGTCTGAACGCCGTTCGTCGGCATTAAGGGGAGCTAGTCATGATTCGCATCCGCAAATACACGCCCGACTATAGTCGTCGTCGGTTTCTGGAACAGACCGCTGCCGGTTTCCTGGGCGCGGGGGTATTGGCGCCGGTGTGGAGCACGGCCGCTGAAAATGGCGATTTCACCCAGTCCTATCCCGCCGAACTGTTGTCCATCGAGGAATACACCAAGGGCAAGCTCAAGGCCGGCGACACCATCGATGCAAACAACGTCGACCTGATCCAGGATCTGATCGATGGCGTGCGTTACATGCAGATCAAGCAGATGGGGCGCAAGCTCGAACTGGTGCCGTCCACGACCGACATGACCAAACTAAGCCCGGTCGAATACATCGAGGCAACCTTACGTAACAAGGGGGTCGCCAAGTTCGACGGCGACGGTAACGTCGTTACCCAGGACGGCAAACCATGGATCGGCGGTAATCCTTTTCCTGAGCCGACCAGCGGCATTGAAATTTTTGCCGGCATTACCTTGAGCTGGGGCCGACACGATGTGTCTTTTTACCCGGTCAAGAGTTTCGAACTCGATGTCACCGGCAAGGTGCTCTACAACTACGAACTGGCCTGGTGCGAATTTGCGCCAACGGGCCGTATCGTGGTGGACCCCAAGCCTTACTGGCCAGGTCACGAAGACATGCTGCGTTATCAATCGGTATTCTTCACCATACCGCAGGACTACAAAGGCACCTCGTTTCTCAACAGCTGGTACTACGATCAGCGTAAGTTTCCCGATCTCAACGGTTATCTGCCGCAGTTCAAGCGTGTACGTAAATTTCCTACCAACCAGCGTTTTGAACCGCTCATTCCAGGCTCAAGCCTTTATCTGTCCGACGCCTGGACAGCCGGCGATCCCTATCTGACCTGGGGCAACTACAAGATCGTGGGGCGTGGCCCCTTCCTCGCGGGACTGACGGAGAACTGGGACTCCGATGATGAAAACTGGGAAGGTAAAGTACACGGTGGGCCGCTGGGTTCAACCTTCTGGGATACCAAGGTCGAGCTCATTCCAGAAACCATCATCGTCGAAGCGGAACCTACCAGTTACGCCCGTGCGCCTATCAGCAAGAAGCGCGTGTGGTTCGATGCGCGCACCGGCCTGCCGGTGTGTATGGTCACCTACGATCGTCGTGGCGAGATGTTCAAGTCTTTCGACGGAGCCTACTCGCTCTACGACAACAAGGGTAAGCAGGTCATGGACGGGGCCAATCCCTACTGGTCGTGGACCCACGTGCACGCCCATGACGTGCAGACCAATCGCATGACACGTCTGAAGCAAGTCAAACGCATTGCGGGTGGTTATGAGATGTTTGTTAATACCGGGCTTGAGGTTTACGACAACTTCCTCACCATCGCTGCCTTAAGACGCCTGGGCACCTAGCGCTGATCGATTCCCTCCCCCGCCTGCGGGGGAGGGTAGCGGCCAAGCAACGGTTTCAGATCAAAACCTGCTCCTCACTGCCATCAAGCTTGCCCAGCTTCACGCTGCATGCTCTCCAGTACGTCCCAGCGCGCCATCAACTCGTCCACTTCAACACGCAGCGCCGCCAGCGTGTCCAGTACCGGCTGGATCTGATCAAAGGGACGACTATAAAAGTCAGCCGCTGAGCTCTCGGCTTCAAGGCTGCTTATGTGGGTTTCCAAAGCCTCGATGCGTGCTGGCAACTGATCGAGTTCGTTCTGCAGTTTGTAGCTCAGCTTAGGCGCGCGACGGGTGACTGCGCTGGCAACGCTCTGCGGAACAGCAGCAACTTCTTTATGGCGGCGTGCAGGCGCGACGGGCGCAACTATCGGTTCATCTTTGGCCGCCAGGTGCCGGCCCTGGCGCTGCCAATCGGAATAACCGCCGGGATAGCGCAACACTTCGCCGTTTTCCTCGAAGACCAAGGTACTGGTCACGACGTTATCGAGAAAAGCACGGTCGTGGCTGACCACAATAATGGTGCCTTCGTAGTCGGCGAGCTGTTCTTCCAGTACTTCCAAGGTTTCGACGTCGAGGTCATTGGTGGGTTCATCGAGGATCATGAGATTGGTCGCGCGCGTAAAAAGCTTGGCCAGGATCACACGATTACATTCGCCACCCGACAGGAAACCGACCGGCGTCATGGCCCGTTTGGCGCTGAACAGAAAGCCGCGCAGATAACCCACTACATGGCGTTCTTTGCCATTGATGATGACGTGGTCGCGACCATCCCCCACCACTTCAGCGACGGTCTTGGTCGGATCGAGCTGCTGACGCAATTGATCGAAATAGCCGACTTCAAGATTCTCACCGAGCTTGATCGAGCCGCTGTCGGGCTCCATCTGGCCAAGCAGCAGACGCAGCAAAGTACTTTTGCCCACACCGTTGTTACCGATCAGCCCGATACGCTCGCCACGCATGATCTTGACTGAGAGTTCCTTAATCACCGGCGTATCACCGTAACCGTAAGTGATCTTGCGCGCTTCGACCACGCGGCGACTGGAGCGCTCGGCTTCTTGTACCGAGATGCGCGCGCGACCCTCGCGTTTGTTGCGGCCGGCAAATTCTTCACGCATGCGTTCCAGCGATCGCACCCGCCCCTCGTTACGCGTGCGCCGGGCCTTGATGCCCTGGCGTATCCAGACCTCTTCTTCAGCGAGCTTTTTATCGAATAGGGCGTTTGCGCGCGATTCAGTTTCGAGCGTCTGTTCTTTGAGCGCCAGATAGCGTTGATAGTCGCCGGGCCAGCTTTTTAACTGGCCGCGGTCAATATCGACAATGCGCGTCGCCAAGGCCTGCAGGAAGGCGCGATCATGGGTGATGAATAACACGCTGCCCTTGAAGGCGCGTACGCGCTTCTCCAGCCACTCGATGGCGGCCAGATCGAGATGGTTGGTGGGCTCATCCAGTAGCAGGATGTCGGGTTGACTGACCAGTGCGCGGGCCAGGCAGACACGTCGTTGCCAGCCACCGGAGAGTTCGACGAGCAGACGGTCGGCCGGCAGCTCCAATGCCGTCATCACAGCGGCAATCTGGGTCTCCACATCCCAGCCACCGTGGGCCTCGATGCGTCGTTGCAGATCTTCCACTTCGCGCAGGCCGTTGGCGTCGAGTTCTTCGGCGGTAAGTTCACTGTAGCGTGTGATCAATCGAATATGTGTTTCCAGCCCGCCCGCGACGTAGTCATGCACGCTGATATCGAGATTACCCGGCAGCGTTTGTTCGAGCTGACCGATGTGCACATCACCGCGCCGCCGTAGCGTGCCACTGTCGGGCACCACCGCGCCGGTGATGACCTTGAACAGGGTCGACTTACCGGCGCCGTTGCGCCCGATCACACAGACCCGCTCGCCGGCCTCCAGCGTGAAATTTGCGTGATCGAAGATCAGCTGCTCGCCAAAGTCGAGATTGATATCGTGAAGCGAGAGCAAAGACATAGCAGCGTGTCAGCGTTAAACGGTCAGGCGGCTGGCGCCGTTCACACCACCGCGCAGCAGTGGCACGGGCGTGCTCACAGGCTCAGATCGGTGCCGTTAAAAAATACTTTGCGCCAGCGCGCAATCTCGACCTTTGCAAATACACCTGCCTTATTGAAGGGATCGTTGGCGATGAGATCTTCGGCCTCGGTGCGATCTTCTGTGTCGAGGATGATCATGCCTCCTTTACCGATGCTGCCGTCGTCGTTGAGAAAACCGCCGGCAGCCAGGATGCGTGCAGTGTAACTACGCAAATAGACCAGGTGAGCCGAGCGATGGGCGGCACGCAGCTCGGCGGCATCGGGTTTGTCATAGGTGCGAATCATGTAGGGCATGGTGGACTCCCAAGGGGCGACTTGGCGGCTTGTCTACTGCTGGGCATCAAACAGCTGTGCGCTCTTGATGACGATGCTTTGTACCGGCACGTCGGACAGCGGTCCGACAGTGGTGGTGGCGGTGGCCGCAATTTTGTCTACCACTTCGATACCTTCGATGACCCGCGCGAATACGGCATAACCCCAGCCAGCGTTGGTTTCGTTCTGATGATCGAGAAAATTATTCTCGCTCAGGTTGATGAAAAACTGCGCCGTCGCGCTGTCGGGTTCGCTACGGCGGGCCATGGCCACGGTACCGCGCAGATTACGCAGACCGTTGTCCGCTTCGTTTTTGAGCGTAGCGCGGGTTTCTTTCTGCGCGAGGTCGGCGGTGAAACCACCGCCCTGGATCATGAAATTCGGGATCACACGATGAAACACTGTGCCGTTGTAAAAGCCCGACTTGGTGTATTCGATGAAATTCGCCACTGATAGCGGCGCTTCTTTTTTCAACAGTTCGATAGTGATCTTGCCTTCCGAGGTGTCGAGCACCACCCGCGGATTGGCCGCGGTGTTCTCGGCGGCGAATGCTGACGCGCAGCTCAGGCAAACAGTGAGTAACAACAGACGAGTGAACATTGCATAGCTCCTATGGTTAATGGGCGGGGCCTGCGCGGCTCCGTGATCGTTTG
>JANOXY010000338.1:0-12154 GCA_031418675.1 Pseudomonadota bacterium | reverse complement strand
TTTCGACAAACGCTTTGCGGACGAGGAGCTGTGCCGAGCGCGCTCAGAAGCGGCCAGCGCACAACCTGAGCACCTCAAGAATTTTCTGGCCGGCCTGCCCAAGGGCTCGCCGGTACCGCAGATGGCAAGCCTCGAACAGATGATGGGCATCAAGGCGCCAACACTTATGATCCATGGTCGCGATGATCGCGTGGTGCATTACGAGCACTCGCTGATGATGGTCGCCCATATTCCCAACTCGCGACTGGTTTTGATCAACCGCTGTGGGCATTGGGCGATGATTGAACATGCTGAGGAGTTCAATCGCCTGGTCATCGATTTTGTGCAGAACAACTGAGCGCTGCCCGCGCGGCGCCCAAAGCGTTTGATCAAATTGCCAGTCAACTCGCCTTCGGTGCGGGATATAAATGGTTCGGGTCGGGCTTGCCTTCACGGGGCGCCTGAGAGTAATCACCAAACAGCGCATCGCGCTCGGCCACCGCCGCCGGCACGCCGGCTTTTTCGGCGAATGCAATAAAAGCATCGGCTTCGGGTGTGTTGCGCATCAGTCCATCGAGCACCGAGCCCAGCAATTGGGTCGATCGCAAACCCATGTTCTCGTAAGCCTGGTTCACCACCAGCTTCATGCTGGCGAGCTGAGAGAGCGGAATGGAGGCCAGTTCAGCAGCGAGCTTGTAGGTTTCGCGCTCCAGATCGGCGAAAGGCACGGCTCTGTTGATCAAGCCGCACTGGGCAGCTTCGATACCTGACATCGGCCGGCCGGTCAGCGCCAGCTCCTTGGCCTTGGCCAGCCCCAAACGATGCACCCACATCCCGGCGTGATGACAGCCCCACATCCGCGAATAGGGCGTGCCGATGCGCGCGTCCTCGCTCATGAGCACGAGATCGGCGCACAGCGCGAGTTCACTGCCACCACCCAAGGCCCAGCCATGCACCATGGCGATCACCGGCTTGGGGCTATGCCATAGGCTCATGAATTTGGAGACCCAACCGGTGACCGGTGAACAGGTCATGACAAAGTCTTTACCCGGGTCCCACTTGCCGTTGCTGGTAAGGCTGTCGTCCCAATGATGAAAGCCGGCGCTGAAATTGAAGCCGGCACAAAAAGCGCGGCCCGCGCCACGCAGCACGATGACCTTCACCGTTTGATCGCGCACTGCCTGCGCCACTGCCGCCTCAAGCTCATCGGTCATGGGTGGCACGATGGTATTCAAGTCTTCGGGGCGATTGAGCGTGATGGTCGCGATCGGACCATCGGTGTTATAGACCAGGGTGGTGTAGTTCATCGTATTGATTACTTCTGTTAGTGAGTGAGTGAATACGCAACTCGGTGGCTGAGCTGCGTACTGAATCTAGCGCCCGTCAACATAACAATCGGCGACCCCGAGGACCTACACGCTGCCGCGTGTGCGCGCCGGCGGACGCGGTGGTGCGGGCCGGCTGCCCTGGGCGAAACGCTCCATACCCGCCATGGCTTCAGACGACACCGACGGCCCGTGGCACAGCTCGACCTCGAGATTGAGCCCATCTTCCAGCGACAGACCAACGGTCGCCAGTGCCGCCTGGCGATCAACACGAATGCCACCCTGCCCGTAACCGGCGATATGGGTGGCAAGTTCCATAGCGCGGGCAACGGCACCACCGGCCGGCACAACTTCCTGGGCCAGTCCCATGGCCAAGGCGCGGTCGGCGTCGATCTCCATACCGGTTTCGATCAGATACAGCGCGTTGCCCATGCCAAGCAGGCGTGGCAGACGCTGCGTGCCACCGTCGGCCAAGGGCAGACCCCAGCGTTTGTTGAGCAGGCCAAAACGCGCGTTTTCATCGACGATGCGGAAGTCGCACCAGATGGCGAGTTCGATACCACCGGCCCAGCAATTACCGTTGATGGCGGCGATGGTCGGCTTACCGGGATCGAGTCTGGCAAAACCCATGGGACCGGCGTCGTGGTAGCGGCGATGTTCAAAGAGTTCACCCATGCCCTTTAAATTGGCACCAGCGCAGAAGGTCACATCGCCGGCGCCGGTGATGACCAGCACTTTCTGCGTGTCGTCAGCGCCGAAGGCGATGATGGCATCGGCCAGCAGCACGGCGAGTTCGGCGTCGACGTTGTTATGGACCGCGGGTCGGTTGAGGGTCAACAGCGTCACTGCGCCGTGTTTGTCTATCAGCAGTTTCGACATCGTTCTCTCCTTCTTACCTGCCCCTGGTGTGGCCTGCAGCTTTTGAACGCCGCCAGGCCACGGGCCGCCTGGATATTACTGGGCCGCCGAGATCGCGCACGCAGGCAGAGTCTACGACGACAAAATATTCGAAGCCGATTTTATCGACCAGATTGAGCCACACCATGGCTGTACTTTGCGGCCTAAGGCGATCCCGACCGGTCGGATTTTATATGACAGTAGATCTATACATCGTTACTGTCTAGAATTTCTGCCATGGATGACACTCGCACCTACACCCTCGAAGAACTGGCCGCGCTGGTGGAGTTGCCACGTCGCACGGTCCGCTACTACATCCAGATCGGCTTGGTGGATCGCCCCGATGGAGTTGCCAAGGGTGCTTATTACGGCAGCCGCCATCTCGAGCAGTTGCTTGCGGTGCGCAAGTGGCAGCTCGCCGGCCTGTCGCTGGAGCGCATCGGCGAACTGCTCGCCACACCGGCCAACGCGCCTGCGCTCAAAACGCCGCGGCGTGCCGGCACGGTGGAAGTGTGGAGTCATCTGGTGGTGGCGGACGGTATCGAGCTGGTGCTCGAACCGGGCCGCGCGGGCCTGCGCCCGGAACAAGTGCGGGCTTTTTTTCGGGACGTACAAGCGGCCTACACAACCCTCATGGCCAAGGAGAACAAACAACGATGAATAATTCAGCCAGTGCCATGATGAGCGCCGCGGGCCACAGCCTCGTGCTGCGCAATGTCGACATGCAGGTCACGCTGCGCGATCTGCGCTGCGAAGTGACCGTAACCCAAACCTATCGCAACGACGAGGCGGGCAGCATCGAGGCGGTATATACCTTTCCCTTGCCGCTCGACGCCGTGCTGCTCGAACTGGAAATAGAACTGGCCGGGCGGCGCATGCAGGCCATGGTGGTAGAGAAGCAGCGCGCTGAGCGGCGCTACGAGGACGCCATTGGAGAAGGTGATTCGGCCGTCATGCTGGAGATGCTGGAACGCGGTTTGTATACGGCCAACGTCGGCAACCTGCTGACCGGCGAAACCGCCGTCATCCGCTTCACCTACAGTCTTTTTCTGCGTTGGAACGGCGACAGCCTGCGCTTGTTGTTGCCTACGGTCATCGCGCCGCGTTACGGCGCCTCCACGGCCGCGCCCCATCAACAGCCCGAGGTGTCACTGGCGGTAGAAAATCGCTTCACGCTGAATCTCGATGTCGCTGGGGTGCTGAGCACCGCGCAGTTCGATTCTCCGAGTCACACACTGACGCTTCAACAACGCGAAGACGGCCTGTGCTTAACGCTTGATCAGGAGCACGCGATCATGGATCGCGATTTTGTGCTGAATGTGAAAGCGCCACAGGCACCGCGCTCCTTCGCCCAGCTTGACGGTGACGGAGAGGCGCAGATCGTGTTCGCGAGCTTTGTGCCGTTTTTCCCTGGCCTGCGCAAGCCGCGACCACTCAAGCTCGCAGTCGTGGTCGACTGCTCGGGATCCATGGCCGGCGATTCCATTATCCAGGCGCGTCGCGCGCTGGATGGCATGCTCGACTTGCTGCGCCCTGACGATCACCTGACCATCATTGCGTTTGGCAGCGCCTGTCACAGCCTCGTGCAACGTGTGAGTCAGTGCGACCCGGAGTTCGTCGCGCTCGCCCGCCAGTTCTGTGCCCTGCTTCACGCCAACCTCGGCGGCACGGACATCGCGAAAGCCTTGGAGATGGCCTACCTGACACTGGGCGACGAAATGGCTGGCGACATTTTCCTGATCACCGATGGCGAAGTGAACGGCTGGGAAAACGTCGTGACACGGGCGCGCGAAGTTGGCCACCGGATTTTTACTGTCGGTGTTGGCCATGCGGTGTCAGAAGCGTTTGTCACGGATCTGGCGCGCGCGACCCACGGCGAATGTGAGCTGCTTGCGCCGCGCGAGGATATGGCCGATCGCGTACTGCGCCATTTTGAACGCATGCGTGCACCGCGCGCGCGACGCGTGGCCGTGTCCTGGCCGGCAGGGGTCATCGAACAATGGCCGAGCGCATTTGGCCCGGTATTCGAAGGCGACACTATTTTCGCCCATGCGCAGATCTCGCCCCACAGTGATGGCGGGACCGTGACCCTCGACATCGAAACCGAGGACGGTGCCATCGCCAGCCAGACAGTGAGCTATGGGGCCGCGCCCAATATGCTGGTGAACAACGCGCCTTCGACTCTGGCGCGTCTTGCTGCCCACGCGCGGATGCTAAGCGCACCCAATGGCCTCGAACTCGCCTTGCGCTATCGGCTGGTGAGCCCCTGGACCAACTGGCTGGTTGTCGCCGAACGCCTGGAAAATGCCACGGCAGAATTGCCAACCTTGCGCAAAGTGCCGCAGACTCTGGCCGCGGGTTGGGGTGGCACGGGTAACGCAACTTTGCCCGGCATGGGATCGATGAAGCTGCCAGTCTTCAAACGCACCGGTGCACCTTTAGTCTCCAAGCCAGCTGACTTCCAAGATGACTTTCTACATGCCATGCAGAGAGTGAGCAGAATACGGGTCGGGCACTCTGGCTTAGAGGACAGCGATCTATTCCGCCAAGTGTTCGAGGCTGCCGGCAAAACATGGCTCGCCGTTTTTGCGGAATTGAGCGCGGCAATCGACGCCGATCCCGATTGGCTTGCTTTCGATTCAGTCGCCCAATTGTTTGCAACCTACCGCCTTGAATCCGAGTTTGAAGCGCTATACGACGAGGGCGCAAGGGAAGGTTTGAGTCGCGACTGGATAGCGGTCGTTTTATTCGCCGCTGTGGTCGACACCGGCAAGCTGAAGCTGCACACACCAGCGGCAAAAAGCGCATCACAGGCCTTGCTCGCACACGTATCCCTGACCCTGGCGAAAGAAGGCAAAGCCTCGGCCCATGCGCGCTTGTCACTTCTGGCCCGCGAGGCGGTTACCCGATACGTAACCACTGGTTATGCCAGTAGCCGGTCGGCTTAGGGATGAATCTACGGCGACGCTGATCGCCGCACATCCGCGTTAAGCCGCAAGGTGCGGAGCCATGTTCGGGAGAGAAATTGGCTTCGCACCTGCAAGCCCAGTGTTACACTCGAGACCGATCGCGTCAGCAGAGAACCGCAGGTCATGGCCCTTTCACCGCTGCAATTTCCGGCCACAACTTTGCCGCCCGCGACACTCGCTTTGCGCGATGAAGTGCGCAGCTTCCTGGCCGCCGAACGCGCAAACGGCGGCTTCACTCCGCTGTGCGATGGCTGGCTGACCCCTTCGTTCGACTTCAGCCGCAAGATGGGGCAGCGCGGCTTCCTGGGGCTCACCTGGCCCAAACGCTACGGTGGCCAGGAGCGTTCGCAGATGGATCGTTTTGTCGTGACCGCCGAAGTGCTGGCGTGGGGCGCACCGGTCGCCGCCCACTGGATCGCCGATCGCCAGACCGGCCCTTTATTGCTCAGAGTCGGCACCGAAGCACAACGCCAGACATTTTTGCCGCGCATCGTCGCCGGTGAATACTATTTTGCCGTTGCCATGAGCGAGCCCGACGCCGGCTCGGATCTCGCGAACGTTCGTACCATGGCCACACCGCGGCCGGGCGGCGGCTGGTTGTTGAACGGCGCCAAGGTGTGGACCAGCAACGCCCACGAATACCATGCGATGGTGGTGTTCTGCCGCACCGCCAGCCAATCCAGCGAGCGCCATCGTGGCTTCAGCCAGTTCATGGTCGAACGCACCCAACCCGGTGTGACCATCAACCCCATCCGCCTCATTACCGGTCAGCATCATTTTAATGAAGTGGTGTTCAACAACGTCGAGCTGAGCGAAGCGCAGTTGCTGGGCCAGGAAGGCGACGGCTGGGCACAGGTGACCCATGAGCTGGCTTTCGAACGCAGCGGACCGGAACGCTTCATGAGCACCTATCCACTGTTATGCCAGGTGATCGATGAACTCGGTGCAGCGGCCGATCAGCGCGCACGTACGGCCGTGGGGCAGCTGGTCGCACAATTCTGGACGCTGTACCACATGTCGATGCGCGTGTTTAGCCGACTGGCCGCCGGTCTCGACGCCGATACCGAGGCGGTACTCGTCAAGGAACTCGGCAGCCGGCTCGAAAAAGAGGTGGCCGAAGTATTGCGCCTGGTCATCGATTGCGCGCCGTCGCTGCATTCCGCGATGCGCATCGAGGCGCTGTTCGCCAAGGCCATTCTCCATTCGCCAAGCTTCTCCCCGCGCGGCGGCACCAGCGAAATTCTGCGCGGCATCATCGCGCGCGGCTTGGGCCTGCGATGAACGACGACAACATTCTCGCGACGACAGCAGCGCGTGTGTTTGATGATCTCGCGCCGCTGGCGACGCGCAGCGCAGCTGCAGACGACACCTGGCAGGCAGAGTTATGGCAGACCCTCGAAGAACACGGCATGACCCTCGCAGCGGTGCCGGAACATCTGGGCGGTGCGGGTGCGACCCTCAGTGATGCGTTCACCTTGTTGACCGTCGCCGGCCGTCACAGCGCACCGGCGCCGCTGGCCGAAACCTTTCTAGCGGGTTGGCTGTTGAGCACCGCGCACATGCAAGTGCCGCGTGGTCCGCTCAGCATCGTCGCTGCTGATAAACACACCGAACTCGTGTTGCGACCCCATGGTCAGGGCTGGCAGCTGCGCGGGTATGCGCGCCGCGTGCCCTGGGCACGCCATGCCGAGCATCTGGACTTGTTGGCCACTGGCGATAGCCGCGACTACGTGGTGTGTGTACCGCGCAGCGCCTGTGCTGTTGTCCACGGTGACAATCTCGCCGGTGAACCGCGCGACGATGTGCGCTTCGACGACGTCGTCTTGCGTGACCTGCAGGTGGTGCCAGCCGGTCACGGTATTGACCACGACGCACTCAAACTCATGGGCGCCTGTGCGCGCGCGTGCCAGATGGCCGGTGCGCTGGATCGTGTGCTCGATCTCGCGCTGCGTTATGTCAGCGAGCGGGTGCAGTTCGGACGTGCGCTGGCTAAGTTCCAGGCTATTCAGCACCAGCTCGCAACGCTTGCCGGCGAAGCGGCAGCGGCGGCGGTGGCCGCCGATAGCGCCGCGATTGCCGTTGAAGCGCTGGGCCCGGCGCTGGCTGCCTTCGACATTGCGGCGGCCAAGATCCGTTGTGGCGCTGCGGCTGGCAGTGGTGCCGCGATCGCCCATCAAGTGCATGGCGCGATGGGATTCACCGCAGACTATCCACTGCACCATGCAACCCGTCGCTTGTGGAGCTGGCGCGATGATTTTGGCAATGAAGCCTATTGGGCAGAGCGCCTCGGTGCGCAGGTATGCGCGCGCGGCGGCGACGCCCTGTGGTTGTCGTTGAGCAGCCCTGGGGACGTCACGGCACGCTCTTCGGCACCGGCATAAAATGCGACTTCGACAAGAGGTAAGGATGTGATGGCGAGCCTGACATTGCCCAAGGATAAAACCGCGTTATTGGTGATGGATGTGCAGAACGACATCGTGCATGCCGATGGCAAACTCGGTGGTGAGCTCGGCGCCGGCAAGATGCCGCGCCTGGTGCAAGACAAGGGCATACTCGCCAACATTGCGCGGGTGATGCGGGCTGCGCGCAGCGCTGGGGTGCCGGTCATCCATGTGCGTCACGTTTATCGACCCGACTACCTCGATATGCCGAACAACATCGCCATCTTCCGTATCATCAAAAAAATTGGCGCGCTGGCCGACGGCAGCTGGGGAGCGCAGATCCACGCAGCGGTCGCACCCGCGCCGGGGGAGGTGGTCGTCGACAAAACCCGCATCAGTGCCTTCTACGCCAGCACGCTTGCGAGTGTGCTCGAAGCGCAAGGCTACACCCACCTGATCATGACGGGCATCGCCACCGACGGCGTCATCGATGGCACCGCGCGTGACGGTGCTGATCGGGGCTATCACGTCTTCATTCCGCGCGACTGCTGCGCATCGACCTCCGAGACCGCACACAACACCTTGTTGAATGGTGTACTGGCCTTGATTGCCCGGATCTGCGATTCGACCGAGGTTGAAGCCGCGCTCACTTGAGATCATCCGGCGTCTTGCCCCTGAACGGGTGGACTCGTCCCGGGGTTTCCACCCGCGCGTGACGCTCGTTGCGGGGTGGTGGGATGCTCGGGCCGCACTTTGATCGGCACTTGCTCGACTATGGCACTGCCAACGCGCAGGAGAGATACATCATGGTCGAAAGCCGTTTGCCGCCAGCCTTCGTCGATCTCGAAACCCATCTTGAACGCTGGGCGCTGCCGAATACGGTGGCGCGCATGCAGGCACGTGATAGCGCAAACATGGCTGACATCGAGGCCTTCTATGGCGCGCTCGTGCCGCGTTTACCTGCGGCCCTCGATTACCTCCAAGGCATTGCCTACGGCGCTGAGATGGCCGCTTGCGCTCGCAATCTGGTCGACCTGTGTCTGTCCATCGCGGAAATTCCGCCGGCGGTTGAATGGTATGGCCAGCCACGCGTCATCGATGGTTACGCCGGCAGCGTGCTGACGATTACTTCCGAATTACCGTGACAGGCAGCGTGCGATGAACAAACCCACTCAAGCACCACAACAACAAACCGTATCAACCGAAGACCGTGCAGGGGCTCGCTTATCGCTACGCTGCCGGTGATCCGATCACCGCTGGTCGGGCGCGCGATCTGCCGCTGCCATCAGGTGTCAATCCGGCGCGCTCGCCCGATTGGGCGGTGGATGTCAGCGTGTTCTTCCCGAATTTTCTGACCGCCATCGGCGCCAACACTTACTTCACCCATCAGATGTGGCCGCTGGCGGTCGACGCTACACAATACGAGATGACCTACTACTTCCCGGCGCCGGCCACCGCCGCCGAACGCTTTGCCCAGGAATATTTTTTTGTTGAACTGCGCGACCTCTTGATCGAAGACCTGAACACGCTCGAACGAGCCCAGGCCAATGTCATGAACGGCTCCATCCGCGAATTCCATTTCCAGGACCACGAAGTGGTCTTGCGCCTGCATAACGCCACCATTCGCCAATGGCTGAAGGACGCACAAGCCAACACTTCCGCCTGACTGCGACTGTGCGCAGGTCAGTAAGCGCTGGCCATTCACTATCGACGCAGCGCAGGTTGCGCGAACTGCGGCACAGGGCGGCATAGCGGTCTTCGCGCCAAAGCGCCGCATGCCCAACAAGCGCGGCGCGGTTGTCCCAGGCTTTGGCAACTATGACGAGCGTGGCCTGCTGGGGCTCAACGGCTGCTGCAGCAGAGCGCGCCAGGCCTTATCGCACCACTCAAGCAGCGTGCAGGCGCAGGGGCAGATGCGCCAGACTGCGCACCGCATTACCTGCACGCCACTGCGGCTCACCGACAAGCTCGATGCGCTGCACCTGCGCCACCAAGACGCTGAGCATCGCGGTGATTTCCTGCCGTGCCAGATGTTGGCCTACACAGACGTGAATACCACTGCCAAACGCCACATGGGGTCGTGATGGCCGTGTGATATCAAAGCGCTCGGCATCGTGCCAGCGCACCGGGTCACGATTGGCGGCGCCCATCACACACAGGATCTTGTTATCGGCTGGCATCGTGGCGCCAACCAATGGCACGGCGGTGGTACTGGTGCGGCAGAAGGTATGCACGGGCGAGGCATAACGCAGCACCTCGTCTATCGTCGCGGGGATCAGACTCACATCGCCGCGCAAGCGTGCCCATTGTTCAGGATGCTCGGCACAGCAGTACAGAAGATTGGCGAGGGTCGCGACGGTGGTATCAATGCCGGCCGAGAGCAGTGAGCGCACCAGCAGGGACGCTTCTTCGACGCTGACATCGCCAACTTCGGCGGCCGCGTAAATGGCGGCGCCGAAACCATCTTCGTCTAAAGCCTCACGCGCGCAGCGCGCTGCGATCCACGGTACCAGCTCAGCGGCATGGGCCAGGGAAGTCCGGCGCGCCGCGTTATCCGGCCCCAACGCATCAAACACCATCGCGCCATAGATCAATAATCGTTCGCGCTCAGCGCGTGCCACACCAACCGCATCACCAAATACTTCGAGCGGAAATGCTGCAGCCAGATTTTTTACACCGTCCACTTCGTTTGTGCCGAGCGCTTCGTCGACCAACCGCTTGGCTACCTGCGCAAAACGCGGCTGCAAGGCGCGTATGGCCTGGGGCGACAATACCCGCGTCATCACCCGGCGCGCGCGATCGTGCGCGGGTGGATCCACTTCGAGAATGATGCTGGGCGCACGCCACGGCGGTTCACGCTTAAAATCGGCCAGGCCCACACCACGCGCCGAACTGAAGCGCTGCCAATCACGAAACACCGCTTCGACCACCGCAATGTGACCGCTGGCATACACCCCATAACGCGGAATAAAAACCAGCGGGCCATGGGCACGCAGATCACGGTAGTAGTCAGCCGGTGCCTGCAACAGCGCCGGGTCATAGGGATCAACATCAAATTCAGGCATGCCGTAGGGATTGTTCATGGATCCTACGCAGCGCCGGGCGTGGATAGGCGCCCGTGTTCGTAACGCGTCAGTACCGCGTCCACCATGGCACCTTGACTACCCAGATAGGCGCGCGGATCCATGGCCCGCACCAGGCCACCTTGGCCGAGATTTTGTATGACCGTTTGATCCTCCTTCAACACCTCATAAAACAATCGATCTTCCACACTGGCACGCGTCACGGCACGCTTGACTAAGATTTGTGCGGCGCTGCGCCCAAGCGTGGCTGCCAGTGCCATGGCGACCGCTTCAGCCATGATCAGGCCACCACTGCGCGCGAGATTGGCGTCCATCGCCTGGGTATCAACTTCGATGCCGCGCAACGCGCTATCGAGTTGTTCGAGCATGGCGCCGACGGTGACAAACATTTCGCGCAAACATTGCCACTCGGCATGCCAGGCACCGCTGGCGCGTTCGTGGCTGTGATCAAAACAGGAGAACAAGGCCGCCAGCTGTCCCGGCACGCGGTGGGCACCCGCCACCACGGCCATCGCGGCAACCGGATTGCGTTTGTGGGGCAAGGCCGTGGAAGCACCGCGCCCTGCCCCGGCTGCCTCACGCAGCTCAGCGACTTCGTTCTGCATCATAAGGATCAAGTCGTTGGCGAGTTTGCCGGCACTGGCAGCCGACATCGCCAAGGCCGCGGCGAGCGCGCGCACCACGCTGCGATCGGTATGCCAGGGCAAGACGGCAACCAAGCCCAGATCCCGCGCCAGCAGGTTGCGCAATTCGAGACCACGTGTGCCGTAGGCGGCGAGCGTGCCGGCGGCACCACCAAACTGCAAAGGCAAGCTGGCGCGCTGGCGCTGAAGTTCGCAGCCCACCGACAACGTCGCCTCCAACCACAAAGCACACTTGTAGCCGAAGGTCGTGGGTAAGGCGTGCTGGGACAGGGTACGCGCCACCATCAAGGTCTCGCGATGGCTGCGAGTGAGTGCAGCGAGGATTGCGGCGATGCGATCCAGTCGTGCTAACAGCCGATCGATACCGCTGCGTGCCTGCAGCATAAGCGCGCTATCCATGACGTCCTGGGTACTCGAGCCCCAGTGCACATAGAGTCCCGCTTCGCGGTCACGGGTTGTTACCTGCGCGGTCAGCGCGTTGACCACGGGGATGGCGGCGCTGCTGCTGGCGGCAGTCTCGCGTTTGATGGCCTCTATATCGAACAGGTTCACCACGCAGACCGTAGCGATGTGCTCAGCAGCGCGTTGCGGGATCATGCCCAGCTGCGCTTGCGCCTTGGCCAGCGCCGCTTCAAATTCAAGCATGCGCGCCAAGGTCGCGCGCGCATCAAAGCAGGCCACAAGTTCAGCACTGCACAGATAATCGTCGGCGAGAGAATCAAACACCCTAATCATCTTCCCATTGCCCGACGTAGTTCTCGGCCAAGACCGTCTGCGCGGCGCGCGAGGTGGCCAGATAATCAAATTCAGCACGCTGCAACTGCCGGCTGAAGGCATCGTCATTCATGCGGTGGGTAATTGAGGTAAACCACCAGG
>JANOXY010000337.1:0-5029 GCA_031418675.1 Pseudomonadota bacterium | reverse complement strand
CCTTTATCGAAGAAGTGGGGGCCGATGCCGGTCGTCTGCGTATTGCCCTGGTTACTGAAACACCCAGCCACGGCACAGCGCTCGATAGCGAAATAAAACAAGCCGTCGAAGAGGCGGGGCGGCTGATGGAAAGCCTCGGCCACACGGTCGAGCCACAAGCGCTGCCCTATGACTTCTGGCCCTTGTACAAAACCTATACCAACATCGTCGCAGTCCAGACCGCGGCATTTTTTGATGGCATGGCGGCGCTGGTCGGGCGCAGCGCCACGCAGGACGACATGGCGCCCTTGTACTGGACCATGAATGAAAAGGGCCGCCGCGTCAGCGGGCCTGAGCATTCCAATCACATCGAGTGCATGCGCGCCACGTGTCGCACCCTGTTGACGCGCATGGCGGCATTTGATCTGTGGCTGATGCCGACCGTCCCCATGCTGCCGCGAACCCATGGTTATTACGACATGCAACTCGACGTCGAGGCTTACGACGAGGAGCGCATGGGCCCCGATTGTTGTTATACCGCGCCGTTTAATGCGTCCGGCTCACCGGCGATGTCAGTACCGATGGCCTGGTCGCGCGAGGGTTTGCCCATCGGCGTGCAGTTTGTTGCGCGCGACGCCGACGAGGCCCTGCTGTTTCGCATCGCCGCGCAAATTGAAGCGGCACGGCCCTGGCGTGGCCGCAAGCCGCCGGTTTGCGCATGAGCGACGTGGAGATTGTGGTGGGCTGTTGATCGATTCAGACGCGCAGCTTCGCGTACTCATCAAGGAGGGGCAGCACCGTCTCGCGATCGGCCGAGGGCAGCGGCAGGATGCCGCGCGTGGCGCCCATGCCGCCGTGTTTTTTCAGTGCGTCAGCCGGCACCGGACGGGAATAGAACATACCGAAACTTAAACTCGCCGGATCGCGTCCGATGCGGGCGCACGCGGTTTCGATCTCACGCAGGCCGCTGGCCACATCGTAGGCGCCACCCAGGGGCATCCAGCCGGTGCAGAATTCGGCGACGTGGGCCGCTGTGGCGGGCCCGGCAGCACCACCCATCACGATGGGCGGAAACGGCTTCTGGATCGGCTTGGGCCATGCCCAGCTTTTTTCGAATTGAATATGCTCACCGTGGAAACTGGCTTCCTCTTCGCTCCATAGCGCACGCATCAACAGCATGTGCTCGCGCAAAATAGCGCGTCGCTTTTTATAGGCCAGGCCATGGTTGCGCATTTCTTCCACGCACCAGCCATAACCGATGCCAAGCTCGAAGCGACCGTTGGAAATCACATCCAGACTCGCCACTTCTTTGGCCAGCCAGATGGGATCACGCTGGGCGACCAGGGTGATGCCCGTGCCCAGGCGTATTTTGCTGGTGACGGCAGCGGCCGCCGCCAGGGCCACAAATTGATCGTGGGCGCGCCAGTATTGTTCGGGCATGGGCGGCGCGCCCTCGCGCCCGCCCCAGGGTGTTTCGCGGCTGGTGGGGATGTGGCTGTGCTCAGGAAACCACAGCGATTCCAGCCCGCGGGCCTCAACCTCGCGTGCCAGTTCAACCGGTTGGATGGATTTGTCGGTCGGGAAAATCATGACCCCGATGTCCATGGTGCGCTCCTGTAGTTGGATGTTGGGTGCCGGCAGTACCTGCGTGCGGCGATTGTGCATGAGTGCGCTGCGGGCGACGAGCCCACCCCACGAACGCGTTGCAGTTCAGCGCTTGGTCGCAGTAGGGTGGGCACAGCCGACAGTGCAGATAGCGACGAGACCTACTATGGCACCTCAGACCCCCTTTCGTTTTCACGGCCTCGACCACGTGGTGCTCAAGGTCACGGCGATCGAAACATCGCTACATTTTTATCGGCAGGTGCTCGGCATGCAGCTCGAGCGCATCATCGATGACTACGGCATCTATCAGCTGCGTTGTGGGCGCAGCATTATCGATCTGCAGGTCTTACCGGCGGGCCAGACACTGGCCGAGCAGGCGGCACGGGGTATGGGGCATGTGTGTGTGCTGGTTGATGGCGATATGAGTGCCATTGTCGAGCATCTGCGGGCCCATGCCGTGACCATCGATGCAGGACCGCAGGAGCTCTACGGCGCGACCGGCTTCGGCACTTCCATCTATGTACGCGACCCCGATGGCCATCAACTGGAATTGAAAGTTGATCACTGCGATTTTGCCGTACGACCCAATGGTGACGTCAGCAGTGATGGACTCAGTCGCCCCTCCCCGAAGGCGCGTGCATGAATCAGTGACGTCGCGTTGATGGCCGGTGGCGCCCCGCCAACTCGCGGGCGGTGTTCCGCAAGTTTGGGCACCGGCTTGGCGAAGCGCGATGCCCAGCCCGACTTTATCTTTCCGCCGGCGGGATTGCCGCCAACCCAGCGGCAAACAGACGGTGTGCCGCAACATCAACTGGCCGATGCCTGACCGTTGTTGTCGCCGGATCTGCGCCCAGAAAATTGCCGCCGCGGCGATCCACCTGGGGACGGATCGGCCGCGCACAAAAACCACCACCGCAGTTCGGACAGACGTTCTCAAGGATGTTATCCACGCATTCGCGACAGAAGGTGCATTCATAGCTGCAAATCATCGCGTTGGTCGCGGCCGGTGGTAAGGGCGTATTGCAGTGTTCGCACGATGGACGTAGTTCCAGCATGGTGTCCGCTCCAAATGTGGTTGCGGCTGATCAGGACACAACCGGTGCCGGGCGTGTATCCAGATAAGCGTGCAGATTGTCCGAGTTCGGTTTGAACATTAACTCCACCTGTTCACGCACCGCGGCCGGCGCACGTGCCGGTGAGCCGCTATCGAAGGGTGGCGCCGGCTGATATTCGAGTAACAGCTGCAGGGACTGGGCGAGTGGCGCACCCACCACCGTGGCAATCACGGTCAAGGCAAAATCGATGCCGGCGGTCACGCCACCACCGCTGATGCGGTCGCGATCCACCACCACCCGCTGCTTCTCCACCTGAATGCCGGGGTAGCGCCCAAGATGCTCGAGGCAGGTCCAGTGGGTGGTCGCACGATAGCCTTCGAGCAAGCCGGCTTCGGCCAGGATCAGGGCGCCGGTGCACACCGAGGTCACGTAGCGCGCACCACGGGCCAGGCGCTGCAGGGCTGCAATGGTTTCTGCACTACGCATCTGCGGCAACACGTCCGCAGCGCCGGGCACCACCAAAATATCCAGCGCCGGGCAGGAATCAAAATCGTAGTCGGGCGTCAGTCGCGCACCACAATCGCTAGAGACCGGCGTGCTGTGAGCGGCGAAGGTGAAGGCATGGAATTGCGGCACCATGGCAAAACACTGCAAAGGTGCATAAGCATCCAGCATGGTCATGTTGTCGAATAAAAATATGCCGACGTTCAAACGTGATTCCATCAGAATGCTCTCCGGTTGTTAGGTGCCGCTGCACCGCTGAATTCAAAGCGGCGGCGATGGCGCGGCGGACGAATTACTGCGTGATTTGGCCATGGCCCTAGCAGCGTGTCGGACTTAAGGCGGAACTTTTCACAGTCGTGAGGATCGGATCGACAATGAGTTCGATGAGCCTATGAGTATGAGTAATTTCCGGCAATGTGATCGAGAAACACCTTACCTACTCCCGCCCTCGCTCGACGATTGGTTGCCGGCAGATAACCTGGCGCGCTTCGTGGTCGATATCGTCGAGCAATTAGATCTCTCGCCATTGACGCGGCAGTACCGTGGCGCCGGCTCAGCGGCCTACCACCCCTCAGTGCTGCTCGGATTGCTGATCTACGGCTATGCCACCGGCACCTTTGGCAGCCGCCGCATCGAGCAGGCGACCTATGAATCGCTGGCGTTTCGTTATATTGCCGCCAATACCCATCCCGACCACGACACCCTGTGCACGTTTCGCAAGCGCTTCCTGCCGCAGATCGAAGCGTTGTTTGTGCAGGTCTTGAGCATTGCCCGCCAGATGAAGTTGCTGAAGCTGGGCACCGTCGCCCTGGACGGCACCAAGTTGCACGCCAACGCCTCGCGGCACAGCGCCTTGTCCTATGGCCATGCACAGAAGATTGAGGCACAGCTGCAGGCCGAGGTCCAAGCACTGCTGGCGCGCGCTGAAGCGGCCGATCTCGAGCCGCTGCCGGCAGGCATGAGCATCCCCGAAGAATTGGCGCGACGTGACGCGCGCCTGCAAGCCATCAGGGCGGCTAAAGCCGAGCTCCAAGCGCGTGCCGCCGAGCGCCATGCCGCTGAGCAGGCCGACTATGAAGCCAAACTAAAAGCGCGTGCGGACAAGACCGAACGTACCGGCAAGAAGCCGCGCGGTAAACCACCCGCCCCACCGAGTGCCGGCGCACGTGCCAACGACCAGGTCAATCTGACCGATCCCGACTCACGCATCATGCCGGTCGCTGGCGGCGGCTTCGAGCAGTGTTACAACGCACAAGCGGCGGTCGATGCCGAGACGATGTTGGTGGTCGCCACCGGCCTGACGCAGGCGGTCAATGACAAGCAGCAAATAGCGCCGATGATGACGGCGCTCAATGCGCTGCCTGAAGAACTGGGCGAGGTCGTTCGAATGCTGGCCGATGCGGGTTACTTCAGCGCAGCCAATGTCACTGCCTGCATCCATGTCGGCATCGAGCCGATGCTGGCCTGTGGCCGCGAGGCGCATCATCCGTCATGGCAAGCGCGCTTCAGCGAGCCGCCGCCGTTGGCGACGCCGGCAGAGCCCATCGCGCGGATGAAACACCGACTGCTGACGCGTGCCGGACGGGCGTGGTATGCCTTGCGCAAGCAGACCGTCGAGCCGGTGTTCGGCGTCATCAAAGCGGTGATGGGCTTCCGGCAGTTTTTGCTGCGTGGCCTGCAGGCCGTGCGCGGTGAGTGGTCACTGGTAACGATGGCATGGAACATCCGCAGAATGGCCGCATTGCGGGCTTTGGCCAGCGGATGAAGACCACTTCGTCTTTGTTCTTGTCGCTTGAATAGCCATCATGACTAACGCGAACACCCTACCCACCGACAATATCGACCTGCGCACCTCAACAGCTATCCTGTCTCCGACAGGCTGCTAG
>JANOXY010000336.1:0-3495 GCA_031418675.1 Pseudomonadota bacterium | reverse complement strand
GCATCAGCGCCAGCTACAATGCGCTGAGCGGCGTGCTGGCGCTGAGCGGCGTTGACACGCTGAGCAACTATCAGCTGGTTTTAAATGGGGTGCGCTACAGCAGCAGCAGTTTCAATCCGACCAACGGCGGCGCGAGTACCGTGCGCAACTTCGATTGGAAGGTCAACGACGGCGCGAGTGTTAATGCCCAGAGCAACCTCGTCACCAGCACGATCAACGTCACAGCCATTAACAATGCGCCGGTTAATAGCGTGCCGGGTGCGCAGAGCGTTGCTGAAGACACGGCGCTGAGTTTGAGTGGCACCAAGGCCTTGAGTGTCAGCGATCTCGACGCCGGCACGCTGCCCATCACCGTCAATCTATCCGTCACCCGCGGCACGCTGACCTTAGGCGCCGTGACTGGCCTGAGCGGTGATTTGAACGGCGCTGACGGCACGCTGTCGCTGGTCGGCTCGTTGGCCAATATCAATACGGCTTTAAATGGCCTGGTCTACCGTGGCGCTGCGAATGTCAGCGGCACCGACACCCTCACGATCACGAGCAATGATGGTGGCGCCAGCGGCGGCGGCCTGGGCTTGCAGGACACCGACACGGTCGCCATTAGCGTGACGGCGCTCAATGATGCTCCGGTGTTGGACACCAGCAAAAGTCCCACGCTGGCGAACGTCAGCGCCAATGCCACAGCACCAAGTGGTGCGGTGGGCACGACCGTTGCGGCGCTGGTCGACATGGTTGGCGGCGGTGGCCTCGATAACGTCACCGATGCCGACGGCAGCGTTAGCGGCCTGGCCTTGACCGCCGTCGATGCTACGCGTGGCACATGGTGGTTTTCATTGAACAATGGCGGCAGCTGGTCAGCGGTCGGCGACGTATCGGCGACCAACGCGCTGTTGGTGTCCTCCTCCTGTCGGCTGTATCTGCAGCCTACCGTGGGTTTCACCGGAACGCTGCCGAACGCGCTGAGTTTCCAAGCCTGGGATGGCAGCATTGGCAGCGCCGGGGCACGCATGGCAACCACCGGCAGTACGGCATTCAGCGGCACCACCGATAGTGCAAGCATGTCGGTGTTAGGCACCAGCAGCGCCATCGCATCATTCGCACTCGACACCATACTGGTTGGTAGTGGTAAAGGTTTCCGCATCAACGGCGGCGTTGCGTCCGACGAGTCCGGCACAGCCACTGACAGGATCGGTGACTTCAACAACGATGGTTTGGCGGACATCCTCGTGTCGGCACCCAAAGCGGCCAATGGCAGCGCGTCGGTGGCGGGTGCGGTGTATGTGGTGCTCGGCCAGGCCAGCCGCAGCAGCGATGTCGATCTGGGTAGTCTGAACGGTAGCAGTGGCGGCTTCAGGCTCGGTGGCCAGGTGGGTGACAATCTGGGCAGCGCCGTGGCGGGTGCCGGCGATATGAACGGCGATGGTCTGGCCGACGTAGTGTTTGGGGCGCCGACCAAGACCCTTGGGCAAGGTGAGGCTTATGCGTTGTTCGGCACAAGCGGCAGCCTGAGCCCCCTCAATGGCTTTTCACCGGTTAATTTCAATCCAGCCAGCAGTACCTTCCCCGCCAACGGCGGTTTCAAGACGGTGGCGCCGGTCGGGTTTGGTCTGCGCACTGGCGAGGCTGTGGCCGGTGGCGGAGACTTCAACGGCGACGGTTTTGCTGATGCGGTGATCACGATGCCCCTGGTCGACACCAACGGGGCAACAGCCGGGGGAATCCAAGGCCAGGTTTTTATCGCCTTCGGTGGCCCCTCGGGCTTCGCCAATCTGTCGTTGACGAGCGCCGGCATGAACGGCACACGTGGCATCAATGTCGATGGCACGATTGATCTTGGTCAGGCCGGTCGCTCAGTGGCGATGGGCGATGTGAATGGCGATCTGCTGGCTGACGTGATCATCGCCGCACCGGGCATCGACACGGTTTACGTGGTGTCGGGTAGCACGGTCAACACCGCGCGGGACAATCTCAATCTGAATACGCTGAACGGTGGTGTCAGCGGCGTGAAGATCGTGGGCCCGAGCGGCATCGGATTTGGTACGCAGGTGACCAGTGTTGGCGACGTCAACGCCGATGGTCGCGATGATTTTCTGGTCTTGGCGCCAACCGCCTTCCCGGTCTCGGGCGGTCGTTTTGGCGGGGCAGCCTATGTGATCTTCGGCACGGACAATGCCACGCTGCAGACCATCAATGTGGCGGCCCTGAACGGCAGTAATGGGTTTCTGGTGCATGGCGCGACCTTTGTGCCGGCGTTTGGCATCTATCGCGGTTTGTCGGACGCGGCGGCGGCCGGCGATGTGAACGGCGATGGTATCGACGACATCGTCGTGACCCAGACGCTGGTGCACCAGGGTTTTGCGCAAGTCGGCGAAACCTTTGTTATCTACGGCAAGGCCGGCAGCTTCGCCGACATGAATAATCTGGATCTGCATACCGGTTTGAACGGCAGCAATGGCTTGCGCATTGTAGGCTCGGGCAGCGACACCAACGTCACACAAGTCAGTGGGGCGGGTGACGTGAACAACGACGGCTTCGATGATTTTATCCTGTCGATTCCCTTCGGTGGCCCGAGCGCGTCGGGTATCTCGATTGTGGTCAATGGCAGTGACTTCCGTGCGGACGGGGCGTCGGTGGGGGCGACCACCACGGGCACGGTATCCAGTGGAGCTGACACGGTAACGGGTACGGCGGGTGTTGACCGCATCGATGGCGGTGCGGGCAACGACACGCTCAACGGTGCCGATGGCAACGATGCCTTGATGGGGGGTGTTGGTAACGACAGCCTCACGGGTGGCAATGGCGTTGATGTTCTGATCGGTGGTCAGGGTGATGACGTGCTGGACGGTGGCGCCGGGGCGGATGTGTTGTATGGCGGCCCGGGCAACGACATCCTGGTGTGGGATGCGGCCGATGTGCGCGTGGATGGCGGTAATGGCAGCGATACCTTGCGCCTGAATGGCAGTGCGGTGACGCTGAATCTGGACAACCTCTCAGGCACGCAGCTGCGCAGCATCGAGAGCATTGATCTGACGGGCACCGGCGGCAACAACCTGACCTTGAATGTGCAGGACCTTCTGAATCTCTCCGATACCAGCAACGCCTTGACCGTCATCGGCGATGCCAATGACGCGATTGTGGCCACGGGTGGCTGGGGCACGGGTATCAATCTCGGCAGTGTCACCCAATACAGCCATGGCGCAGCCATCTTGCTGGTCGACAACGACCTCCTGACCAACGCCGGCACGTCCATCATCTGAAGCGCTGACGGTTTCGGTCTGCGGTACAAAACGCGCGCGTTCGAGCGCGCGTCGACTACGGCCTTAGGCACATCGGCGGCAGTCGCTCAGCCGAGGTGTGACGGTCGAGCGCGCTAAGCGCTGCGATAGATTGTTGTTGGCAACGCGCGTCAGACTTGCGCCGCAGCCACCATCACCTCTGCGCTGTTTCCATGGACAAAAAAAAGCGGCCCCGAAGGGCCGCTTTTGTTCGCTTCTT
>JANOXY010000335.1:0-6176 GCA_031418675.1 Pseudomonadota bacterium | reverse complement strand
TGCTGAGCCTGGCTCTGCCGGTGCCGCCGGCGGTGGTGATCACCACCGACGCCTGTCGTGCTTATCTTGAAACCGGGCGCGTGCCGGCCGAACTCGCGACTGAAATTGATGGAGCTATCGCGTGGCTGGAGCAAGCGACTGGACGTCAGTTTGGTGGCGCAAAACCATTGCTGGTGTCGGTGCGATCCGGCGCCGCCATCTCCATGCCCGGCATGATGGATACGGTACTGAACCTAGGCATCAACGATGCAGCCGAAGCGGCACTGGCCAGCGAAGCGGAAAACCCGACGTTTGCGCGCGACACCCATCGCCGCTTTCTCGAGCTGTACGCCAGCATCGTCCTGAAGGCGACCTTTGCGGATAGCACCGACCACGATCCGGCCAGCATGCGCAACGAGATCGCGAGCCAGGGCGCAGCGGTGCCTGCCGATCCACGCGCGCAGTTGCTGGCGGCGGTGAATGCGGTGTTTGATTCGTGGAATTCGCGCCGCGCGCGGCGTTATCGCCAGCATCACGGCATCGCCGACAGCCTCGGTACCGCGGTCACGGTGCAGGCCATGGTGTTTGGCAATCTGGATGCCCGCTCAGGGACAGGCGTGTTATTCAGCCGCAATCCACTGACGGGCGAGCTCGCACCCTATGGTGAATACCTGCATCGCGCCCAGGGCGAAGACGTGGTGTCGGGCAAATTTACGCCCGAGCCCTTGAGTTCGCTGGCGGCCTCGGCGCCGGAGGTTCACGCCCAACTGATGCAAGCCGCGGCGACCTTGGAATGGGAAAACGCCGACGTGCAGGACATCGAGTTCACGGTCCAGCATGGCACGCTGTATTTGTTGCAGACGCGCTCGGCCAAACGCGCGCCGCAAGCCGCGGTGCGCTTTGCCGTCGACATGGCCGACGAAGGTCGCATCGATACCCGCACCGCACTGGCGCGCGTGCAGGCTGAGCAGATCCGCACGCTTTTGAAACCACGCCTCGCAGACGGTGCCACCGCGGGCGCCACCGTGCTGGCCCACGGCGAACCAGCCTGTCAGGGCGTCGGCAGCGGGGTGGTGGTCAACGACTCCGATAGCGCCGAACAGCGGGCGTCTGCGGGCGAATCCGTGGTGCTGGCCCGTGCCACCACCAGCCCCGAGGACGTGCACGGCATGATCGCCGCTCACGCGGTGATCACCGAACAAGGGGGTGCGACTTCCCATGCCGCAGTCGTCAGTCGTGCTTTGGGCGTGCCCTGCATCGTCGGCTGCGGAGCGGGCGCGTTGGCAGCCCTGGCCGGCATGATGGTCACGGTCGATGCCAACAGCGGCCATATCTATGCTGGCCTGCTGCCGGTGGTGACACCCGATGAATCGGACGATCCGCGTCTGGCCAAACTCACGGCCTGGGCGGTGTCGGCCAGCCCGATCAAGGTGCTGCGCGAGGATGACCCGGGCGCGGCGTCGGCTTTTGATCTTGGTGCGGAGGAGGGTGGTGAGGATCCGGAAAAATTGCCGGCCCTGCTGGTTGGTAAAACTTGCGTGCGCGGTGGGGCGATTGAGAGTGATGCCGGCGTGGCTGCGGCGCTGGCTGCCGGTGTCACGACCATCGTTGCAAAACATCCTTTGCCGGTGCTGTTGGCGGCGATCCATGGGCAGTCCGGGCGCTGAGTTGCGCCCGGCACCCTGACCCTTCCTGGCCGGCAGAGACACAGCAAACAATCCCTCGCCCGCTGCGCAAACCAGCGAGCTCCCCTGCTAAACTCGCGCCTCGATTTTTCAGGACCCTGTGCCATGCCCAATCCGACCCCGGCCGACATCGAAAACCTGATTGAGCTGTTCAATCGTTCCGACTGGGACGAGATGCATCTCAAGACCGACGAGCTCGAGATCTTTCTGTCCAACGACCCGCAGGCGCGACGTCCATCGGCGAGCGCGGTGGCCGCGCCCGTGATTGCGCCGGTGGTGATGAATACAAGCGCGCCGGCCGCGCTCGCCGCCAGCGCACCTGCCGCCAGCCACGCGACTGAGACGACAATCCCGGCGGGTATGCTCGGCGTGCGAGCGCCTAACCTCGGCACGTTTTATCGCGCGCCCAAACCCGGCGCGCCGGTCTATGTCGAAGTCGGCCAGGCCGTCGAGGCCGATACGGAAGTGTGTCTGATCGAAGTCATGAAGCTTTTTACGCCGGTCAAGTCCGGTGTCAAAGGCACGGTACGTCAGATCGTGGTCAACGACGGCAGCATGGTCGAGTACGAACAGCTGCTGGTCATCATCGAGCCGGCTGCCTAAGCCTTAGCCGTCGAGTTCAAGAAGTGACTATCAAACGCACGCTGGTGGCCAATCGCGGCGAAATCGCCGTACGTGTGATCCGTGCCGCCCATGCGCTGGGCATTGAAGCGGTGCAAGTGGTGTCGGCAGCGGATCGTGAATCCGAAGCGGCACGTCTTGCCGACCGCGTGGTGGTGATCGGTCCGGCGCAGTCCAAACAAAGTTATCTGAATGCCAAGCTCATCGTGCATGCCGCGATGCAGACTGGTTGCGATGCCCTGCATCCCGGTTATGGATTTCTGTCCGAGCGTGCCGAGCTGGCCCAGCTGTGTGATGCCAACGGCATCACCTTCGTCGGGCCCGCCGCCGAGACCATCGACGCTTTGGGTGACAAGCTGCGCTCGCGCGCCATCGCCGGCGCAGCCGGTGTGCCGCTGGTGCCGGGTACGGACAAAATCAGCTCGGTCAGCGCCGCCCACAGCGCCGCCGACAAGCTCGGCTATCCGGTATTGATGAAAGCCTCGGCCGGTGGTGGCGGACGCGGCATGTTTGTCGCGCGCAATGCCGATGTCATCACCTCATCGTTTGACGCGGCCAGCAATGAAGCCAAAGAGGCCTTTGGTGATGGCACGCTGTACATGGAGACCTATGTCGAAAACGCGCGCCACGTGGAAGTGCAGGCGGTTGGCGATGGCCGTGGCCGTGTTGTGCATTTTGGTGAGCGTGATTGTTCGGTGCAACGCCGCTTTCAGAAAGTGATAGAAGAAGCGCCCTGCGCGCTCATGCCGGCCAAGCTGCGCGGCGAGCTGCACGAGGCCGCCGTCAAGCTGCTGTCCTCAATGAAGTATCGCAACGCCGGCACCGTCGAGTTTCTTTATGACGTCAACCGTCAGGCGGTGTATTTCATCGAAGTGAATACACGCATCCAGGTGGAGCATCCGGTCAGCGAACAGGTCACCGGTTTTGATCTGGTGCAGATGCAGTTCCGCATCGCGGGTGGTGAACCAGCGCTGCCGCGCCAGGACCAGATCAAGGTTGGCCGTCACGCCATCGAGTGTCGTATCAATGCCGAAGACGCGAGCAAAAACTTCATGCCCAGCCCTGGCCGCATTACACGCTGGGCACCGCCCCAGGGCGCGGGCATCCGTGTCGACAGCCACTGCCACGATGGTTATCTGGTACCGCCCTACTACGATTCCATGATCGCAAAACTGATCGTCACCGCCGACGATCGTCCCGCCTGTGTCGAACGTCTGCGCGGCGCGCTTGCGCATTTCGAAATCGACGGCCTCGCCACCAATCTGCCGCTGTTGCGGTTTATCGTGGCGCAGAGCGATTTTGCCGCGAACAAAATCCATACCCGCTGGCTGGAGCAGGACGTCCTGCCCGGCTTTCAGCAAGACCAAGCTTGAGGAGCCGCCATGGCGTTTATTGAATTTCTAGACGAGACCATGCGCGATGGGCAGCAGAGCCTGTGGGGCATGCGTATGCAGGCCGGCATGGCACTGCCAGTCTCGCCGCTGCTCGATCGCACCGGCTTTCGGGTTATCGACTTGACCGGCTCGTCGATGTTCGAGTGTCTGATCAAGTACTGCTATGAAAATCCGTGGGAGGGCCTGGATCTGCTGGTGCAATCCATGCCACGCACGCCGATCCGCGGTGGTATGCGCTCCAATGCCTCCGTGACTTTTGGTGTCACGCCGGACTCACTCATGGATGCCTGGATGCGCCAGTTGAACGTGCACGGCGTGCGCAGCTTCTGGATCTACGATGTTTTGTTCAATAACGACAAAACCAAACGCCTGGCCAAGATAGCCAAGCAGTTTGGCTCGGAAGTGGCGGGCGCGATCATGTTCACGCTCTCGCCGGTGCATACCGACGCGTATTACGCGCAGCAGGCCGACGAGCTGTCGGTGTCGCCGGATATCGATACCCTGCTGCTCTACGATACCGCCGGTGTGCTGGAGAAGGAGCGCATGCAAACCCTGTTGCCGGCCATCGTCGCCAAGGCACGGGGCAAGCCCATCGAATTTCACTCCAACAATCTGCTCGGGCAATCGGCCAAGGCTTACCTCGACAGCATTGATCTGGGCGTAACCATACTGCACACCGCGAGCCGACCCATGGCCAATGGCCCGTCGGTGCCGTCCACCGAGGTGATGGTGCGTAACATCGAGCTGAAGGGTCATAGCCATGGCTTGGATAGCAAACTCTTCGCACCGGTCGCGGAGCATTTTGAGAAGGTCGGCAAAGCCGCCGGCTTTCTGGTCAATCAATACGCCGAGTACGACGTGCTCTCCATCCAGCACCAGGTGCCGGGTGGCATGGTTGGCACCTTAAAAGCGCAGCTCGTGCAACACGGTATGAGCGACAAACTCGAAGCGGTGTTGAACGAAACCGCCAAGGTGCGCAAGGAGCTCGGTTACCCCGGCATGGCCACGCCCTTTTCGCAGTTGGTGGGCACCCTCGCGGTGTTGAACATCGTGACCGGCAAGCGTTATGCGTCCATCCCCGATGAAGTGATTCAGTACGCCGCCGGTTTTTACGGTAAAACGGCCGCGCCTATCGATCCCAATGTGATGGACATCATCATGGCGTCGCCGCGCGCCAAACAGGTGGCGGCCAATCCGCCACCGCAGCCGAGCATCGAAGATCTGCGCAAGGAATACGGTACGGACGACGATGACGAATTGATCCTGCGTGCGCTGGTGGCCGGCGAGGGCCTGGACAAAATGCGTACCGCCGGGCCGGTCAAGACTACCTATCCTTATTTGTCCTCACCGCAACTCGATCAGGTGCGCCGCTTGATGAGCATCGCGCGTTCGCCCCTGGTGGAGATCAAATCGGCCGACTTCGAATTGACCCTGCGCAAAAACCGATGAGCATGCGCCGTGCCGTGATCGTCGATGTCGTGCGCTCGCCCTTTGCTCGCGGGCGGGAAAACGGCGCCTTGGCCAGCCTGCATCCGGTCAATCTTTATGCCAGCGTGCTTGAGGCCCTGGTGCAGCGTACCGGCATCGATCCGACTTTGATCGAAGACGTCATCACCGGCTGCGTCATTCAGGTGGCTGAACAGTCGGGCAATATCGGGCGTCAGGCGGTGTTGGCGGCGGGCCTGCCGGAATCGATCCCGGCGGTGACCCTCGATCGCAAATGTGGTTCGGCCCAGCAGGCCATGGATTTTGCCGCGCAGGGTGTGATCGCGGGCGCTTATGACGCAGTGATCGCCGGTGGGGTGGAAATGATGAGTCTGGTGCCGATGCGGGTGAACCGCATGGGCAAGGATAACGAAGGTTCGCGTTTTCATGCCCGTTACCCCGACGGCTTGATTCGTCAGGGTATCTCGGCCGAGTTGATCGCCGCGCGCTGGGGCATTAGCCGTGCCGCGCAAGATGCGTTCTCTTTGCGCTCCCATCAATTAGCCGCCGCCGATAGCGGCGTGGTGCGCGACATCGTGCCACTCGAGGTCGACAGTGCAGAAGGCCACAAGCACGTGAGCAAGGACGAAGGTGTGCGGGCCGACTCGAGCTTGGCAAAGCTCGCGAGTCTGAAGCCGGCCTTCGAAGATCCGGCCATGGCGGCACGTTATCCGGAGATCCAATGGTGCGTGACGGCCGGCAGTGCCAGCCAGGTGACCGATGGCGCCAGTGCGATGTTGATCATGGAAGAGCAGCTCGCCTATAGCCTGGGTTTAAAGCCACGCGCTGCCATCAGCCACTTTGCCGTGATGGGCGACGACCCGCTCCTGATGTTGACCGCCATCATTCCCGCCACGCGCAAACTGTTGAAGCGTGCGGGTGTGGGCATCGACGCCATTGGCGCTTATGAGGTCAACGAAGCGTTTGCTTCGGTGCCCTTGGCCTGGCAAAAAGATCTGGGTGCCGATCCGGACAAACTCAACGTGTTTGGTGGCGCGATTGCGCTGGGCCA
>JANOXY010000334.1:0-9635 GCA_031418675.1 Pseudomonadota bacterium | reverse complement strand
CCGCGATCGAAATCGATTCCGGTACGGACCAGCTAAAACCGACCAGGCCGTTGCCACCGCTAAAGCCGAAGCTCGGTGCCCCAAACGCTGTGGTCTCATCGAAGTCCAGCACGAAGCTGCCGTAGTCTATGGTCTGAGCCGAGACCGAAAGACTGGTCGCGAGACCCATCACACCGAAAAGTACGCCTTTAAAATTCACTGCTCTACTCCTGGACAGCCAGACTAGCGCTGGCGATTGAAGAAACATTGCGAAACAAACCCAAGCCCGTTCGCACGATGGGAGGAGCTTAGGGCGACCACGACCCGGCGATAGAAGTGCGCGTCGCAGTTTTCAGCGCTGCGACAATGCTTGACGATTGCGCTATGGCTTACGTCACGATCTAGCGGTGAGGGCTGGTTCCGGCCCGTTCACCGGCTGCGAAGCACAAAGCTGGCAAAGCGCGGTCCCCGTCCATTTCAGAACGACGCCGACAGTTCCGCACACAAGCGCTGCCGCGACCTGCGGCTTGCATAGAGAATAATTTTTCATTCGAGGCAAAAGCTCATGCTGACGGGCACAAGCCTTGCCAGCCAGGGTGTGCAGCGGTCACCCTATGGGCTAACACCCGAACGCAAAAAGAGAGGATAAAACCCATGGCCGAGATCAATCGTCAGTGGTTACTGCGCGCAAGACCGAGCGGACAGCTGCGCATGGACGATTTCGAATACCGTGAAGCAGCGCTGCCCACCACGCCCCTGGCTGAGGGGGAGATGCGTGTACGTAACATGGTGTTCCTGTGCGCACCAACCATGCGTAACTGGATGGATCCGCCCGGCAACAGCTTTTATCCATCCATTCCCCTCGGCCAGCCGGTCATGGCGCCCGCCGTCAGCCGCGTCATCGAGTCGCGCAACCCGGACTTTGCCGTCGGCGATCGTGTTTTTGCGCTCTCGACCTGGCAGGACTACGCCACCCTCGGCGGCAGCGCCGTACGCCAGCCGACCAAACTGGTCGAGGGCATAAGCTTCATCGATGCCTTGGGCCGTTATGGTCTGAACCCCATCACCGCCTATTTTGGTCTGCTCGACGTGGGCGCCGCCAAAGCGGGCGAAATGCTGGTGGTGTCCGGTGCCGCCGGTTCAACCGGTTCGACCGCCGCCCAGATCGGCAAGATCAAGGGCATGACGGTGATTGGTATCGCCGGTGGGGCGGCCAAGTGCGCGTGGTTAAAAGACGACTGTGGTTTGGATGGTGTCATCGACTACAAAACAGAGAACGTCGAACAGCGACTGGCGGCCTTGTGTCCCAAGGGTATCGACGTTTATTACGACAATGTCGGCGGTGAAATCCTGCAGGCGGCGGTCAACAACATGGCGCCGCTGGGCCGCATCGTGTTGTGCGGACAGATTTCCAGCTACGACACTAATGCCCAGGCCGAAGGTCCGCGCAACATGATGCGCTTGATCTACGGCAGCATCCGCATGCAGGGGTTTTTGTGTGGCAACTACGCGGCACGTTTTGATGAAGCGGTGCGCGATCTCAAGGCCTGGACGGCGGCTGGCAAGATTGTCTATCGCGAGGATCTGCACAAAGGTTTCGACAAACTGCCGACCGCCTTCGCCACGCTGTTCAAAGGCGCCAACCAGGGCACACTGCTGGTGCAGATCGATGACGGAGCATCCGCCACACACTAAGTGACAGATTAGATATGACGAGCGGTGGAAGCTGGCCGACGGTCGGCCAGCGTGCATCATCAACATGAACGCCGCTGAGGTCATGCGCCTCGGTGTTGCTACCAGCGACATCGCAACGGCCTTACGCGCCGTGTTCGCGCCCTATGGACTCACGCTGTGCTGGCTGGCGGACGATGTTGTGATCCCGGGCAGTTATTGGGGTGAGAGCGAAGCGGGTCTGATAGCAGCAACGCTTTATGTGCGCGCTGACACGCCGGTGCATTCGGCCCTGCACGAGGGCTGCCACTTCATCTGCGCTGATGCCGCGCGTCGAACCGAGCTGCACACCGATGCCGGCGGTGACGACCTCGAAGAATGCGCCGTGTGTTATCTCTCCATCGTGCTGGCGACTGCGCTGCCGCGGTTCGGCGCCGCACGCATGCTGGCCGACATGGACACTTGGGGCTACTCATTTCGACTTGGCAGCGCGGCACGTTGGTTTGACGAGGACGCGCAGGACGCGCGCGACTGGTTGTTGAGTCGCGGCTTACCGGCGGTTATCGCACCAGCCAGGCCCACACCCATCCTCACGCAAACCACAGCGAGCCCACCATGAGCGCAGCTTTCAACACCAGTATCTGTGCAGCGAATATCGCGACCCTGCGGGCAGCCTTGAACGAAGGGCGGCTGAGCGTTACGGCACTGGTTTATCGTTATCTGCAGCGCATTGCCTACTACGATCGCCACGGCATCCGTCTCAATGCGGTGCCCGTGCTGAATCCGCTTATGTTCGAAGAGGCGGCCGCCGCCGACGAACGCCGCCGCAGCGCTCAGTGTCGCGGACCACTGGACGGCATCCCCTATCTCGCCAAGGCCAGTTATTCCGTGCAGGGCCTGCCGCTCACCAGTGGTTCGCCCGCGTTTGAGCATCTGATCGCGCGCGAAGATGCTTTTGTTATTGCCCAACTGCGCGCGGCGGGTGCCATTCTGATCGGACTGAGCAATATGCCGCCGATGGCGGCGGGTGGAATGCAGCGCGGATTGTTCGGCCGCGCCGAGAGCCCCTACAACCCGGCCTTCCTGACCGCCGCCTTTGCCTCGGGTTCATCCAACGGTTCTGGTAGCGGTCTGGCGGCGGGCTTCGCCGCTTTTGCCCTGGCCGAAGAAACCTGGTCATCGGGCCGCGCGCCGGCTTCGAACAATGGCCTCGTGGCCTACACACCCTCGCGCGGTCTGATTTCCATGCGCGGCAACTGGCCCCTGATTCCCACCATGGACGTGGTGGTGCCCTACGGGCGCAGCGTTGCCGACGTGCTCGAAGTCCTGAACCTACTGGTGGTCGATGATCACGAACATCGCGGTGATTTCTGGCGTACCCAGACCGCCGTGCCCCTGGCGCCGGCATCAAGCCTGCGCCCCAAGGACTACACCACACTGGCCGATCCCTCCGCCCTGCGCGGCAAGCGCATCGGCGTGCCGCGCATGTACATCAATCAAGACCCACTCAGTTCGCGACCCATCAATACCCGTGCATCGGTCATCGCCTGCTGGCAGGCAGCGGCGCGCGAACTGCTCGCCGCGGATGCGCACTTGATCGAAGTGGATTTCCCCTTGGTGTCCAACTACGAAGGGGATCGTCCCGGCACGCGCTCCATGGTTGAACGCGGCCTGGTACCCGAACAATTCGCCAAGGCTGAAGCCTTCGATGCCATTGTTTTTGCCTGGGACGATTTCCTCGCCGCCAATGACGACCCGCACCTGAAGCGCCTGGCCGAGGTGCAGAGCGACTTGATCATTCCGCGTCTACCCGGCGCCTTGCGCGATCGTTACGAAGGCATTCCCAATTTTGGCGAGTACGGTAAAGCTGCCCGGAACGGCGTCACGCCTTTGAACGAGATCCCCTATCTGGCCGCAGGTCTGCGTGGTCTGGAAACAACCCGGCGCGTGGATTTTGAAGACTGGTTGACGGCACAGCAACTCGATTTTCTGGTCTTTCCAGCGGTGGCCGACATCGCGCCTGCCGATGCGGATTACAACCCACGTTCAGCCGATATTGCCTGGCGCAATGGCACCTGGGTTGCCAACGGCAATCAGGCCATTCGGCATTTTGGCCTGCCTACGGTGACGGTTCCCATGGGCGTATTGAGCGACATCGCGATGCCCATCGGGCTCAGTTTTGTCGGTCGCGCTTACGATGATGCAAACCTGCTGGCTTGCGCCTACGCCTACGAACAAAAGAGCGCGGGACATTGCGCGCCTGCGCGTACGCCAGCCCTGGCTGACGAACACTGGCCGCAGGACAACCGTGGCCAGCGTCTTGCGCCAGCACCCTCACTGGCGCTGCATGCCGAACTCTCGCCGGTCGGCGACGACGGCATGGTCGAAATCAAGGTAAGCGGCAGCATCACCAGCAGCTTGCCGCTGAAGCGCGTGGAAGTATCGATTAACGGCCAACAGCAGCGTGTCGTGCACGAGGGCACGCACTTCAGCGCGACGCTGCGTCTGCCCTTCGACATTCACTACGCCTTGCACAGCCGCTGGCGCGGCCCCTATGGCTCCATCGTCACAGCCATGATCGAAGATCAAGACGGCGGCTGCGCGGCCCGCTACGTGGTGGTCGGCGGTCTCGCTTAAACACCTGCGCCGTTGCGCAGGGATTCGATCAGCTGTGTCTCGCGGGCAAAATCCCAGGACATATTCCAGATCGGGTCGTTCAACGGCTGCGCAAGACGATCAAGCCCTTGTTCCAGAAACCAGGCATAGGTATGGCGATGGCCGGCTTCGAAGTTGTAGTGCGGTTCGAAGCCCAATACCCGACGGGCTTTATCGCAGCTCACCACCGCGTGCAGCAATTTCTGAAAGCGATGATTAAAAGGCAGCGGCCCGCTTAACTGCGCGACGACGGCATCGGGCACGTGAATGATCTGTGCCTCGACACCCATGATGGTAGCGATGGTCTCCACAAAATAGTGGGCCGTCACGGCGTCGGCCGAAATATTGAATATCTCACCAACCGCTGCCGGTGTGCTGGCGGCCATGATCATGGCGCGTGCCAGATCATCAACATGACCATAGGGAAAACACACCAGACCATCGTGAGGTACCAGCGCCGGGCGACCCTGGCCCAGACGCAGGAACATCGCCATTTCACCATCGGGAATATTATTGTGCGGGCCATACACCGCCGCCGGCCGCACAACGGTGTAAGCAAAACCGGTGCGGGCACGACGTTCTGCCAACAACTGTTCAACCGCTGCTTTCTGGCCGCCGTATTTGCTGGGTCGCGAGCGGGTGAGCGGCAAATCCTCAGTCCATGGGAAAGCACCGTGACCCATGCGGTAGGCGGCAATCGAGCTGACAAATTCATAGATGCCACAGCGTCCATCGAGCATGTCGATAAGGCCGCTGATGTCTTCGACGCTGGCCACCATCACCGACGCACTGACATCGTAAACAGCGTCCCACTCACGCTGCGTTAGCACACGCGCCATGGTTACACTGTCTTTGCGATCGGCCACCAACTGTTCGACGCCTGCAGGCGCGGCACTTGCGCCGCGGTTCAGAATCGTTACCTCGTGGCCCGCCGTCAGCAATCGTTCCACCAGGTGACGACCAATAAAGGCACTGCCTCCCAGCACCAGGCTACGCGTGACGCCCATTCCAGCACTCCCCTTTAGGCCGATGACATGCCAGTGTACTGATTAATTGATCGATCATGGGCGGTAGTGGTGGCCCACTCTAAATCGCTACACTGCTGCACTACCGTGAACCGCAGGAAGCCAAACCATGATCGATCTGCATTACGTCGAACAAGGCCAGGGCCAGCCCCTGGTACTGGTGCATGGCTGGTCCCAGAGCACCCGTTGTTTTGCCAAACAGCTGGCGGGTTTGAGCCCGTTTTACCGCGTCATCGCCGTCGACATGCGCGGTCACGGTGAATCGCCCAAGCCCAGCCACGGTTATCGTGTCGCGCGCCTCGCGCAGGACCTGCATGGCTTTCTGGCGCGCCTGGATCTGTCTAATGTGGCACTGGCCGGGCACTCCATGGGCTCTTCAGTGATCTGGAGTTATCTCGAACAGTACGGCGCCGAGCGTCTGGCCAAACTGATCTTTATCGATCAGGCACCGTTGGTGACCAATGGCCGTGGCCTCAGCGGTGAAGCTTTGGCGAATGCGGGTTGCGCCTTCACACCCACCACGCTGTATGAAACTGCGGCAGCGATAACGACCCATCGCGAAGCAACTCTGCAGAGTCTGCGCAGTGCGTTTTTCAGCACGGCAGTAGGTGATGATGATTTTGCGATGGCCGTCAGCGAGAGTCTCAAGATCCCGGCGGAGTACGCCGCCCGTTTGTTAATCGATCATGCGTCCCAGGATTGGCGCGATGTGATCACTCACGTGGTCCCCAAACTGGGTTTGCAGACCCTGGTTTTTGGCGGCGAGCTGGCTTCAATCTTTCCACCCCGGGCGGCAGCCTGGATCGCCGCCCAGATCCCCGGCGCCGAATTATCGATATTCGGTCGCGATGAAGGTGGCAGTCATTTCATGTTCTGGGAAAACCCCGAAAAATTTAATGCCGTTGTGCGACATTTTCTCGGCTGACACTGCGCTACAAACCCATCTGGCGCATGGCCAGATCGCGCATGATCTCCGCTGAACCACCACCGATGGTCATGACCTTGGTTTCGCGGTAGATACGCTCCACCGGGTTGCCACGCAGATAACCTGCCCCACCAAAAATCTGCATGGCTTCGTTGGCGCAGAACTCCAACGCCGTGGAACAGAACACCTTGGCCTTGCTGATCTCCGCCACCGGTGTGTCGCCCTCGTTGATGTTCCAGCAGATTTGATTGATGAGGGCATCCATGGCGTCGATACGGGAAGACATGTCGGCGATCTTGTGGCGGATGACCTGATGTTTGATCAGCGGCTTGCCAAACGTTTTGCGCTGCTGCGCGTAGGCCACGCTATCGTCCAAACAACGCCGTGCCATGCCCAGCATCTGCGCGCACATGAACAGGCGTTCGAAATTAAAATTATTCAAGGTCGCGAGAAACCCCTGGTTCTCAAGCCCCATGAGACTGGTCGCTGGTACGCGGCAGTCGTCAAAGTAGAGCGTCGCGGTATCGGAGGCCCACCAGCCCATCTTGCGTTCAATCGCGGTGCGCGAAAAGCCGGGCCTATCTGCTTCGACAAAAAACAGCGAGATGCCAGCGCCGCCTTCTTCGCCGGTGCGTGCGGCAATAGCAAAATAACTCGCGTTCATACCGCCGGTGATGAAGGTCTTGGAGCCATTGATGATGTACTCATCACCGTCACGCCGCGCGCGGGTTTGCAGATTGGCTACATCGGAGCCACCGGCCGGTTCGGTGATGCCAAGCGCACCACCCTTCACGCCCGAGAGGATCTGCGGCAGCGCACGACGCTTGATCGCCTCATTGGCCAGGCTGTTGACGAGGCCAACCATGATGCCGCGCGAACCAATCGCCGCAATCACACCACCGATGCCACCACGCCCCAGTTCTTCGGCCGAGGCCGCGCGCATGAAAGCGTCTTCGAATCCCAGACCACCGTATTGTTCATCGATACCAAAGCCGAACAGGCCCAGCGCACAGGCTTTTTCGTGCACGGCCCAGGGAAACGTACCGGCCTCGTCCCAGGCATCGGCATGGGGTTCGATTTCATTTTTGACAAACCGCGCAACACTGTCGCGGAAGGCGCGACGTTCATCGTTATCAAAGGGATTTTTCATGGCACACCTGCGAAAGTGATCAGCAATCTTGATTTAGCGCCAGCCCACGTCGGTCCGGTTCACAGCGCCAAATCGTCGAGCAGCGCGGGCCAGCGTGCGGCCCAGGGTCGTGCCCGTTCAAACGCGGCACACGCCGCGAGTACCTTACGATCGTCGAGATGGCGCCCCACCACCTGCAATCCGATCGGCAAACCGGCGCGTGTGAAGCCTGCCGGTATGCTCGCCGCCGGCTGGCCGGTCATATTCATGGGAAAAGTGAAGGGCAGCCATTCAAAGGGCTGCGCCGCACGGCCCTCAATCGTGGCGGGCCCCTGGGGGCCGCTGGCAAAGGGCGGTGTGGCAAGTGTCGGCGTGAGTAGCAGATCGTAATTGGCCATGAAGCGCCACATGTAATTGCAGACCTGCTGGCGGAGCATCTTGGCGTCGGTCAGGGCCTCGGCCGTCCAGGCTTGATTGAGGAGTTCAACCAGATGGGGCGACATGCGGTGCTGGTGCTCGGCCATGAGACGCCGCATGCCACTGAGATCCGTGTCACCGACCACTAAGCCCCAGAAGCCAGCGAAGATCTCGGGCCCCCAACCGGGATGAGCGCGTTCAACATGGCAGCCAAGATCCGTGGCGAATACGCCCACCGCTTCGGACACCACCCGTCGCACTTCGCTATCAACCGCGGCATAACCCCAGTCCTCGCTGTAGGCGATACGCAAACCGCGGATCTGTTCGCGAGTCGCCGCGAGATAATCAAAATCCGCCGCCGGGATGGAATGACGGTCGCGCGCATCGGGGCCGGCAATCACGTTCATCATCAGGGCCGCATCGGCCACGGTGCGTGTCATCGGGCCGATGTGTTCCAGCGATTCCCAACTCGACAGGCCGGGATACCGTGGATCGCGACAGCCGGGGTACAAAGGCACCCGCCCCATCGACGCCTTGAAACCCACCAGTCCGCAATGGGCGGCCGGCACACGCACTGAACCACCACCATCACTGCCTATCGCGATCGGCCCGAGGCCGGCGGCCACCGCCGCGCCTGAGCCCGAGCTTGATCCGCCCGGTGTCATGGCCAGATCCCAGGGATTACGTGTGGCGGGAAATAAAGGGTTGTTGCTGACACCGCTGTAGCCGAACTCCGGCACCGTGGTTTTGCCGATGATGATGGCGCCGGCCGCCTTCAGACGTTCAACAACGATGTCGTCTTCCTCGGGCACGAAGTTTTCATACAGCGGCGAGCCCATCGCCGTGCGTATGCCTGCGGTGGCAAGCAGATCCTTGATGCCCACCGGCACACCCACCAGCGGCCCGGGATCCTGGCCAGCCGCAATGCGTGCGTCGACGGCCCGCGCCGCGGCCCGCGCGGCATCCGGTGTCGGTGTACAGAAGGCGTGCAGCTGTGGCTCCAAGACTTCCATGCGCGCCAGCACCGCTTCGGTCACTTCGCTGGCAGACAAGGTTTTAGCGCGCACCTGGGCGGCGAGCGTGATGGCATCCATGCGACAGATCTCGTTGGCTAGGCTCATGACTGGTGCTCCTATGATCAGATCTCGATGGTATGTCTTCAGCGCGGGGAATGGGCGATTGGGATGAGCGGCAGGCCCCCAGCTTGTCAGCCCGCGGCGCGCTCGTTACTCTCGCTGGACTCCTCACTACAAGGCACCCAAAAGATGGCTCGCATTCCCCTCACCGAACCGGACACCGCCTCGCCGGAAGTCCGCGCCCAGTATCAGCAGATGCAGGATCTCGGCTTCCCGCTGTTCAACGTCTTCAAAGTATTTGGCGCCAATGCCGGCCTGCTCGAAGGTTTTATTCATATCGCCAAAACGCTTTATGGCAATCCAAAACTGTCGCCGCGTTATCGCGAGCTGGCTTATCTGCGCGCGTCACAGATCAACGCCTGCCATTACTGAATCCCCACCCATGTGATGCTCGGTCTGAGTGTCGGTTTGACCAATGATGAGATGGCCTTGATGGGCGCGCCGGACAGCTGCGCGAGTTTTGATGCGACGGATAAACTGGTGTTGCGTTATTCCGAAGTGCTGACCCGTGACAACCTGGTCGACGACAAGTTGTATGCAGAACTCGCCGCGCGTTTTTCCAAAGACGAGCTGGTCGAGTTGTGTGTGACGGTGGGACTGTCGGCGATGGTCAATCGTGTGCATGCAACTTTCCGCACGGATGTTGACGATGCCACCGAAGCGGCCGTGGGTGGCATGAGCGCCTGCATGCTGCCAGC
>JANOXY010000333.1:0-2047 GCA_031418675.1 Pseudomonadota bacterium | reverse complement strand
CACGTTTTTCGCGGGTTCAGCGGACGCTACCTGGGGTGTGGTCGCAGCGGACGGCGACAGCCTTGGTGGTTTCAAGGGCTACCGCATTGTGACAACCTTCGATGAAAGCAACGCTGCAGGTCCAACTGCGACGCTCAATTCTGGAGTTAAGAATTCAGCGGCCACCAGTTTCCAGAATTTCATCAGACAGTTCGGCGCCGGGACGGTAGGCACTGCGTTCACCAGCACCAACACAAGCGACATCACTTATGCTGGGCAGATTGACGCTTTGGCGCCGGCTCCCTGGAGTAACAGTTGGGGCGGCAATGGTCCGAGCGATACCCGCAATCTGGCAGACGACGTGTTGTTAGCCACCTGGCTGCTGAATACAGGCAACCCCACCGGCGTCCGTGCGGGTTCCGCTGCGCCAGCATTAACCCGGCTCGCGAACTTCAAGTTAGATCTTTCGGCTAACAGCCTCGTGTATGCCCCGTCCGCCGTGCCGGTCCCGGCCGCAGTCTGGATGCTCGGCTCTGGCCTGTTGGGCTTGGTCGGCGTGAAACGTCGTCGCGCCTAATTGAGCGTTAGACCTGATTTCATCCCACAAAATTATTTTGGAGTAACGACATGAAATTGAATTACAGCAAGCAGACACTCGCCTTGGCGGTTTCTTTGGCGTGTGCGAACAGCGCTTTCGCGCTGGATTTGGCGACACTCTACAACGAGGCCGATACGGCAGACCAAGTCACCCTACGGATTGCCGGGGCATCTGCGCAAGACAATGGCCTTGAGAATTTGATGCGGCTCAATGTAGCGGGTTCGACCATTTGCGCTCCCGGCACATTGGACCTCTACCGCACGATTGATAAAAACGCGCGACTGTTCTACTGCACTGGCGGTGCGAACTCCGGCGCCGCCGGCAAGCGCCTCGCGGTGTTCAAACGGTCGAACGGGGGTTCCGGCACTGGGGTTGGTACTCTCGTTCGCGCGGGTACGGTGACGCTCGATGATGCTTCGACCGTCGCGCCTAATTTCTTGAAGACCGATGCAACTGTCAGCGGCGTAGCAGGCGTCGTAGTCCCCGCTGCCGGCAATCTGGCCCAATTCACTTTGCACGGTGCGGTCGCCAACGCCAACACGACTGCCGCGCCACTAAACGCAGCGGACGTTGGCATCAGCGACGTCGAACCAGCGCAGTTTGGGGCGATTTTTAATCCCGACCTCACCGCGATTGAGAAAGCGGCACTCAATACCACCACCTTTGGCACCTCGAGTGTGATATTTGGCGTGCCCGTCACCAAGGGATTGTATGAACGTCTCCAGGCGGTCGAGTTTGCAGCTGCCAATGTGTGTAACCCGAACAATGTCGGGTACGGCGCAGTTGCGAATACTGAAGCCTGCGTGCCGAGTCTCACGAAGGCGCAACTGCAAGGGATTTATACCCAACAGATTCCGAGCTGGGATGCGATCCAAAGCGCCAATACGGCAGGTGTCAATGTGGCTAACGTCACGACCCCAAACTATCCGACGACGCTCGAGAATGGGGGCGACGGCGATGGCTTAGCCGATATTTACCTCGAACGCCGCGCGCTTTCCTCTGGGACCGAAGCCTCCTTTGAAATCTATTTCAATGCGCAACGTTGCATTAACGGCGCGCAGACCATGGCGACCAAGGCCTTGGGCGGCAAGGACAACGGCGGCGCGGGTATCGATCTTGTCGTTGAGAACAGCAGCGGTTCGACCATCCCCACCAATCTGACAACCCACGACACGGCCAACCGCGGCGCGGTCGGCATTTTGTCGACGGAGATCGTTGCCGCTGCTGGCGACAAATGGCGCTTCATCAAGATCAACGGCGCTGCGCCCACGATTTTGAACGTGGTGAAATCTTCTTACGACCTGTTCTTCGAGAACACCTTGCAGTACCGCGGTGCGTCGGTTAACGGCCTGCCGGCACTCGGCGGTCTGCAACAAGCAGTGGCTAACGCCATTCGAGACAATATCGGTAAGCCAGATGTGATCTCTGCAGTTGACGTGCCGTTCACTCAGCTCTTCGGCCGCGCCGGAC
>JANOXY010000332.1:0-2242 GCA_031418675.1 Pseudomonadota bacterium | reverse complement strand
GCTTGGTCGTGATCGGCAGCAGCGGGTCGCGGCCCGGGAACAGCCATGTTGTCGGCTGACCAATCAGCCACCACTCCTTGAGCACCTCCAGCAGCCGCGGCGACAGCATGCCGTTGCGATCCTTCTTGTCAGCGGCAGTGCAAAACTGACCCGGGTGGCAACATGAATCTGACCCACCGCATTAGGTGGTTTCTCCTGATTGGAGGGGCCGATGCTGAAGGTGGAGGAACAGATGGAATTGGTGGTTTTGAAAAAGCACGGCGAGAGCATCCGGGGACTGACGCGATCGACGGGGCGGTCACGCAATACGGTCCGGCGTTATCTGCGCGGTGGGGCGGCAGCGGCAACACGCAAGACTGCCCCGAAGCGCGTCGAGAAGCTTGATCCTTATAAGCAATACATCATCGGCCGGATGGCGGCAGCAGCACCTGACGTGATCCCGGCAACGGTGCTGATGCGGGAGATCCAAGAGCGCGGTTACGATGGCGGCTATAGTCGCGTGAAGGTGTTTGTGCGCGGTCTGGTGCCAGCATCGCGGCCAGAAATAGTCGTGCGCTTTGAAACTGAGCCCGGTCACCAAATGCAGGCGGACTGGGCGACGGTCGGGAAGGGCACGGGCAAGCTGAAGGTGTTCATCGCGACGCTTGGCTGGAGCCGCGCGGCTTACGTCGAATTCTGCGACGATGAGCAGGTCGAGACATTGATTGCGTGCCATGAGCATGCGTTCCTGGCGTTCGGCGGCGTGGCGCAGGAGGTGCTCTACGACAACATGAAAACGGTTGTTCTTGAGCGCAACACGTATGGCCGTGGCGCGCATCGCTTCCATCCAGGCTTTCTGGACTACATCAAGCATGCGGGCGCGCTGCCGCGGTTGTGCCAGCCGTATCGGGCTCAGACGAAGGGCAAGGTGGAGCGCTTCATCGGTTATCTCAAACGCAGCTTCTGGATACCGTTCGTTGCAACGCAGCGGCAAGCGGGTGTGGCACCGGACAAGCATTCGGCCAACGCAGCGGTCGCGCGCTGGCTGCGCGAGGTGGCGAACGCGCGCGTGCATGCGACCACGGACGAAGTGCCGGCCGAACGGCTGATCGTTGAAAGATCGAAGCTGCAGAAGCTTGCCGCCCCTTATCGTGGACGCTCGGCGCGCACGGCGCTGGCGGTCCCCACACGCAAGCAGGTGATTGGCTATCAGCATCCACTGTCAGTTTACGAGTTATTGTTTGCGCCTTCCGACGCTCCTGCGTCGAGCCAGCCGGAAGGCGCTGTGGATGTTTTGCCGGAGGTTGTGGCATGAGCAATCTCCAGCATGAGCGCATCGCGGCGCTGGCGACCGAACTTCGCCTGCTGTCAGTACCGGATCTGTATGGCCCGATTGCACAAACAGCGGCGACGCGGAAAGATTCCAGCTACGCCGACTTTCTGGAAGACGTTCTGCGATCTGAGCGCGACGCGCGTCACATCAGATCGCGCGAGATGCTCACCCGGATGGCTGGCTTCCCGGCGCTGAAGACGCTGGACGCTTATGACTTCGCCTTCGCATCAGGCGCGCCGCGCCAGCAGATCCAGGAACTCGCAGCATTGGGCTTTGTCGAACGCGCCGAGAATATTGTGCTGCTGGGGCCAAGCGGCACCGGCAAAACGCATCTAGCCATCGCCTTCGGCTTACTGGCGGCGCAGAAGACCTGGAAGGTTCGGTTCACAACAGCGGCTGATCTGATCATCACTCTGGAAGCCGCGCAACGGCAAGGCCGGATCAAAGAGGTCATGCACCGCATCGTGGCGGCGCCGAAACTCCTGATCATTGACGAGATCGGCTATCTTCCGTTCGGGCGCGAACAGGCGAACTTGTTCTTTCAGGTGATTGCGCGCCGTTATGAAAAGGGTTCGCTGATCCTGACATCAAACCTGGCCTTTGGGAGCTGGGACGAAGCGTTCGCGGCCGATGCTGTCCTCACCGCCGCCATGCTCGACCGCATCCTGCATCACGCAACGGTCGTGCAGATCTCTGGTGAAAGCTACCGGCTCAAAGACAAGCGCCGCGCCGGCATCCTAGCGCGACCGCAGCCAACTGTGGGCACGACATCGGTGCCGCCTGCCGCGCGTGCCAAAGCGACGAGGGAAGAAAAAGTTTGAGCGGCCACGGCCCCGCGCGCGGGGCCGTGGCCGCAAAGCGCGGGCGGGGCAGTTGCAAGTTGCCACCGCCGACTACCCCGGGTCGGTTTGAGAGTGGCGGTGGCACCCG
>JANOXY010000331.1:0-2293 GCA_031418675.1 Pseudomonadota bacterium | reverse complement strand
TTCAGGCGATTACGCCACGAATAGAAACCGCTGCGCGACACTTCCAGTGCCCGGCTCATCGTCGTAACCTTGAACTCGGCAACATGCGCGGCCATGAATACGTACTTCACTTCAGGCTCTTCGCGAAGTACGTGGCGGCTTAATGGAATGGTCTGCCCCTCCTCATCGTCAGATACTTAGATTTTCCACAGGAGAGCACCGCCATGACTGAGCAACAGATCCACATTATCGGCATCGACCTGGGCAAGAACTGGTTCCACATTGTCGCCATGAATGAACGTGGCAAACCGATCTACAGGAAGAAGCTCAGCCGCAGCCAGCTCGCCGAGTTTATTCCGACCCTGGCACCGTGCATTGTCGCTATGGAGTCTTGTCCAGGCTCGCAGTTCTGGGGGCGGCGATTCGAGAACGCCGGACACGTTGTCCGGATCATCCCGGCACAGTTTGTTAAGCCCTATCTGAAGTCCAACAAGAACGACTTCAACGACGCAGAAGCAATCGCCGAAGCGGGCAGCCGCGGCACCATGCGCTACGTTGCCTTGAAGAGCACTGATCAGCTTGAACTGCAGGCCATGCATCGCGTACGCCAGCGTTTCATCGTCGAGCGCACTGCTGTCGTCAATCAGATGCGCGCGCTACTGCTTGAGCACGGCATTGTCGTTCCCGTCGGACGCGCGCTCTTCGCACGTCGTTTACCTGCAATTCTTGAAAACGTCGAGAACGGCTTGTCGGTGCGTTTTCGCGAACTGATCGCCAGGCTGCGTCGCCGCTGGCTTGCCCTTGATGATGAGCTTGTCAGCATGACTGCCGAGATCACGCAGGTCGCCAGCGACTCGGAGCTCTGCCGTTGCGCCCGCACAGTCCCTGGTGTCGGGCCACTCGTATCCACGGCCATGGTTGCGGCGGTCGGTAACGGTGCCGCATTCCATCGGGCGCGAGATATGTCCGCCTGGCTTGGCCTGGTACCCAGACAATACTCCACGGGTGGCAAATCCAACTTAGGTGGCATCAGCAAACGCGGTAATGGGTACCTGCGGATGATGGTCATTCAGGGCGCTCGAGCGCTCATGATCCATATGAAGCGCGATAAATCGCGGATGGGCGTGTGGCTCGCCGAACTCGAGAAACGGAGCCATCCGCACGTCGCGCTGATAGCGCTGGCCAACAAGATCGTGAGGATCTGCTGGAAGGTCTTAACTACCGGCAGCGAGTATCAAGCGTTCCCGAGCCAACCTCGTGTGGCCTGACCGTAGTCGGTCGAGTCGAAACGATTAACCTTCTAGTTTTTGCGAGCCCTGATCTTAGATGACACAGAACCGTTGACCGGCACGCCGACAGCCCGAGTAAAAATGCAGTCCTCGTGACTGAACGCTTTATGGGGCTCGGTGTGCGCTTATTCCATCAAGGCCAGCAGCTGCGTGCTGCATTAGTAGGCCGGATACATTGACGCAAACGTCGTTCTGTTCGGAAGAGATTGAAGCTTGCAAAGCTGGGGCAGACCATACATTTTTTACGATGGCTAGCTCCTCGGCTTGTTCGGCCACTTGCCGCTTCAGGCGCGCGATCTCTGTCGCTTGCGATTGCTCGACTTCGCTTTGCGAGCGACGGAGCGTTGGACGGCGTCAATCAGGATGGCCGGTCGACCAAGGCGGTTGGCCGTCTTCTCCGCAAAATCCAGCATCGGTAACACGAACGCAACGGCGATTACCATCTTGCCCTGTTCAACGCGGGGCCAGCGTGCGCGCGCCCAGCCCTCAGGCGTGCCTGGCACATTGAAATGCAAGATGTATCCCGGAACGGCCGGAATTTCGTAGTGAAAGATACCCTCGGCGCGAGAGTTCGGCGAAATTCTGCGCTCAACAGCCGCCGCCCGCCCCGAACAGTCCGGCGCGCTCCTTTCAAATTTAATGCGCACCTCGCTCGATTTCTTCGAAAACAGTGATTATCCTTCTATCCGCCGACAGATTGACCGATTACGGCGGCGCAGAGCGCCGAAGCGGCTGCAACCTTCTAGTGCCCATCATGAGGACGATATCGTGACGGCCTCCGCGCACTCACCAATTACGACTGTCGACGATACACTCGCCTCGCTTCTGCACCGGGACGCGGTAGCCTGGCCGACGCTCCACGCCCGTTACGGCCCCTTGTTGGAGTTGGTGCGAGTGATCATCGGCGTGGTCCCCAACTGCGATCGTTACTTGGAAATTTGGCCGCCTGCTTTTCGCACCTACAACCTGCTAGTGCCGAATCTGCTGAACCTGCCGTTTACGATTCTAGGATTCGGAAGCGCACC
>JANOXY010000330.1:0-2244 GCA_031418675.1 Pseudomonadota bacterium | reverse complement strand
CACCGCAAACTCGCCTTCAAGCGCCACCCTGAGCCCAGGAAGGTCCCAAGTCTCATCAAAGCTTTGCGGCCGAATATATGTATCGATCAGCGCATTGACCACGTCGTAGCGGATGCCGCGGATGTTCTCCGAGATATCCGCAGCCTCCATGACATTGCGACGCTGCTCGTAGACGTGTTTGCGCTGCTCGTTGGCCACGTCGTCAAATTCAAGCAGCTGCTTGCGAATGTCGAAGTTGCGACCCTCAACCTTGCGCTGGGCGTTTTCGATGGCCTTACTAACCCATGGATGCTCAATCGCCTCGCCTTCCTGCATGCCGAGTTTCTGCATCAGACCCGCAACACGCTCCGAGGCAAAGATGCGCATGAGGTTGTCTTCCAGCGACAGATAAAAACGGCTCGACCCTGGGTCACCTTGACGGCCCGAGCGGCCGCGAAGCTGATTGTCAATGCGTCGCGACTCGTGACGCTCGGTACCCACAATGTGCAGCCCACCGGCGGCGAGTGTCTGCGCCTGCCGCTGCTCCCAGGACGCACGCAGCTCGGCAATCTTGTCCACATCGGCGTCACCAAGTTCAGCCAGTTCGGCCGCAAGATTTCCGCCGAGCACGATATCGGTACCACGACCTGCCATATTGGTTGCAACGGTAACGCTTCCGGGGCGGCCGGCTTGCGCGACGATCTGCGCCTCTTTTTCGTGAAATTTAGCGTTTAAAACTTCGTGTTTGATGTTCTGTTTCCGTAATAAGCCGGACAGATATTCCGAGGTCTCGATGGAAGTCGTACCGACCAACACCGGCTGACCTCGCTGCGCGCAGTCCTTGATGTCATCGATGATGGCCTCAAATTTTTCTTTGGGTGTCAAAAAGACCAGATCGCCACGATCGTCGCGGATCATAGGACGATGGGTTGGAATGACGACTACTTCTAGCCCGTAAATCTCCTGGAATTCGTAAGCCTCGGTGTCGGCAGTGCCCGTCATACCGGACAGCTTCTCGTAAAGACGGAAATAATTTTGGTAAGTGATAGACGCGAGAGTCTGGTTCTCCGATTGGATGACCACCCCTTCTTTCGCCTCGACCGCTTGATGCAAGCCTTCCGACCAGCGTCGACCAGGCATGGTGCGGCCGGTGAATTCGTCGACGATGACAATTTCGTTGTCTTTGACTACGTAATCGACATCCTTCTGGAACAGTGCATGGGCACGGATTGCAGCGTAAATATGGTGCATCAACGAAATATTGGTCGCGCTGTAGAGACTGTCTCCAGCGGCCAACAAACCGATCTCGGTGAGCAGATTTTCGACCTTTTCGTGGCCGGCCTCCGTCAGTTGGACCTGCCGCGCTTTCTCATCGACAAAATAATCACCCGGTCCTTCGCCCTCGTCGTTGCTAGCCATCGCCGCTTGCCGCTCGAGCTGCGGTATCAGCACGTTGATCCGTGCATATAGATCGCTGCGATCATCCGTTGGCCCGGAAATGATGAGGGGTGTTCGCGCTTCGTCGATCAGGATTGAGTCGACTTCATCGACCACGGCGAATGCGTGATCCCGCTGCACCCGCTGACTGGGGTGGAAGGCCATATTGTCGCGAAGATAATCGAAGCCGAGCTCATTATTGGTCGCATAGGTGATCGCGCATGCGTAGGAGCGTTGCCGGTCCTGGTTTGCCATGCCGCTCAGAATGACGCCCACCGACATATCCAGCGCGTTATACAGACGGCCCATCCATTCCGCGTCACGTTTGGCAAGATAGTCGTTGACGGTCACGACGTGAACCGCTCGGCCGGACAATGCATTGAGATACGCCGGTAGCGTAGCGACCAGGGTTTTTCCTTCGCCCGTGCGCATTTCAGCAATCCGCCCTTGATGGAGGACCATACCGCCGATCATTTGCTCGTCGAAGTGCCGCATGCCCAGCACCCGTTTGCTGGTTTCCCGTGCCACCGCGAAAGCTTCTGGCAGTAGAGCGTCGAGAGTCTCGCCTGCGGTATACCTGGCGCGGAATTCAGCCGTTTTTGCGCGCAGCTGCTCGTCGCTCAGGGCCGCGACGCTGCTCTCCAACTGATTGATGGCATGTACATTCTTTTGCATGCGCTTCAGCAGTCGATCGTTGCGACTGCCGAATACCGATTGAATGATACGGGCGGGGAGGGACTTTGAGCTTGCGGCCATGGGAATGCGCTGGATATGAAAAAAGGTGCCGGTAGGTCAACCACTTGCTGAGGCGGCGAGGGCGGCGGCGGC
>JANOXY010000329.1:0-7854 GCA_031418675.1 Pseudomonadota bacterium | reverse complement strand
GACGCCCAGATCGAAGGTCTGAAGCGTGTCACCGACATCATCAAGGACATGGGGGCAGTGCCCGCCATTCAGCTCGGACACACCGGTCGCAAGGGCAGTGAGGTGAAGCCATGGGAGGGCGGCGCCCAATTGCCACCCGATCATCCCCATGGCTGGCCGGTGGTCGGCCCGTCGGCCATCCCCTACGGCGGCAAATATCAGTATCCGGTGCACGCCCTGACACGCGACGAGATCAAGGCCATACACCGCGCTTACGCCGACGCCGCGCGGCGCGCCGCCGATGCCGGCTTTCAATGGCTGGAACTGCATTTTGCCCACGGCTACCTGGGCTCGAGTTTTTTTTCGCCGCTGGCCAATCAGCGCGACGATGAATACGGTGGCAGTCTCGACAATCGTGTGCGCTTCCACCTCGAAGCCATCGATGCCGTGCGCGCAGTCTGGCCGGAGCGTTATCCTTTGACCATGCGCCTGGGTTCCGACGATCTGCACGAGCGTGGTGTGCAGTTTGACGAATCGATCGTGGCGGTGGCCAAGATGAAACAGCACGGGCTGGATCTGGCCGATCTGAGCGTTGGCATCAATACCGACGACATGCGCGAAAAACCCTTTGGCGAAATCGGCTTCATGCTCGAGCGCGCCAAGCGTCTGCGCGATGAAGTGGGCATCCCGGTTGCGACCAGCTGGAACCTCGGCGTACCGGCGCTGGCGGATCGCATCATCCGCGAAGAGCTTATCGATATGGTGCTGCTCGGGCGTCCGGCCTTGTCGAACCCCCACTGGCCGGTGTGGGCAGCACGCGAGCTGCAACAACCGGATCCCTTCGCCCTGGTGCCCGAGGACTGGGGCTGGTGGCTGCGCAATTTCCGCGCCCATGAGTCCTGCATCGGTTGGCCGCTGGCGGCGCAGGCTGAGGCTGAACTCAAAGCGGAGTTCTTGAAGAACGCGTGACTCACGCGCCTCTGCGGGTGATAGCCCGTCGTGGCACGCCCTGGCAGCTGCCCAAACAGCGAGTTGACCCCATGCACCCAAGTCCAGACGGCGACGAGGCCTCGACAGTTATCACCAACCAACAGCGCTACGCACGCGGGCTCGAGGTCTTGCGTCGTATTGGCGGCGCTGATTACGACGTGCAACTCAAGGCCGCCGCGCGCACCGCGCCTGCGCTCGCCCGTCTCACGGTTGAGTTTGCCTACGGTGACATCATTGCCCGCGACGGACTTGCACTGGAGATGCGTCAGGTGGTGACGGTGGCAGCCCTGCTTGGCCATCGCAACGCCGAGCGCCAGTTGCGCTATCACATGGATGGTTATCTCAACGTCGGCGGTGAACCACATACCTTGGTCGAACTTTTGTTTGTGGCGATCACCGTGCTGGGCTTCCCGGTTGCCATCCATGCCATTGCCCTGGTGCGCGATATCTTCAAAGAACGGGGCGTGGCATTCACACCGCTCACGACGCCTGCCGACGACGGCAGCGAGCGTCAACGGCGCGGAATTGCACTCATGACGCAGATGCTGAACGACGCCAACACCACCTATGCCGGCTGGGCACAGCACAGCGCAACGTTCGCGCAGTGGTCGGTGGAGTTTGAGTACGGCGAGATCTTCGCGCGCCAGGGCTTAGCACCACGCACCCGCCAGCTCGCCATCGTCATCATGCTGGCGACCGCCGGCAACCGCCCGATGCAACTCGAACGTCACATCGAAGCAGCGCTGCGTACCGGCTTGAGCGAAGCGGAGCTGAGCGAAGCCTTGATGCAGCTCGCGATCTATGCCGGCTTCCCCACGGCACTCAATGCCATCAGCGTTGCGACCGCAGTTTTTGCCCGCCACAGCGCAACGACGACCACAACCGCGGCTAACCATAGCGTCGCGTCAGACCCTTATGCACTGAGGCAGCAACGCGGACTTGAAACCCTCGCAAAAACCTCGCGCAGCGCGGGTACCCGCGTCGTGGCCAGCTTCGACGATCTGGCGCCTGAGATTGGCCGGGCGATTGTCGAGCACGCCTACGGCGATGTGTTCTCGCGTCAGGCAATCGATCTGCGCGGCCGCGAGCTGGCCGCATGCTCGGCCTTTGCCGCGGTCGGCAATCAGGTGATGGGCACGCCCTTGCGGGTGCATGTGCAGGCGGCCCTGACAGCGGGCGCAACGCGCGAAGAGATCACCGAAGTGCTGTTGAACCTCGTCCCCCACTGCGGCTATCCGGCGGTCGAAGAAGCATTGCGCGTGGCCAGTGAGGTGTTTGCGCAGAGCGACTAACGACGCAACCACAGCGCCAAAATGCGCCGTGCATCGCATTAGACACCTTCAGTCGGTATGTACCTTCCCTGTCGCATGGCCCTGACAGGTAACTGACCAGGGAAGAACGAAGATGGAATTCGCGAACCTCCAATATGCGTTGCTGGCCGCTGTGTTCGCCTTACCGCTGCATGCTGGCGCCGCATCCTTGTACGACTTCAACGGCAATCTCGACGATAGTTTTGCTAACGGCCCAGCGATGGTCGCCAACGGTGGCAGCGTCAGCGCTGGCGCTTATGTGTTCGGACCGAATCAAGGCCTGAGTTTGAACTGGAGCAGCTTCGATGCCGCCAGCTATGACATCACGCTGCAATTCAGCTTCACCACCACCGGTGCCGGTGCCAGCTGGCGCAAGATCGTCGACTACAACGGGCGCGATACCGACGAAGGCTTGTATGCTTTTGACGACCACCTGCAATTTGTCGAGACCGCCTCCAATACTGGCCCGGAAGTGCTGATCAACGCGCCCTTCGCGACGTTCGCGCCTGACCAGACGTTGACCCTGCGCATTACCCGCGACGCCGGTACCAAGGTGTTCAGTGCCTACATCAACGGCGCGCAACAACTGTCCTTCGTCGACAGTAACGAGCGAGCGGTATTCATCACGCCGTTTGCGAATTTTTTCCTCGACGATATCGATACCAGTGGTGAGTTCTCGGCTGGGCGTGCCGACTTCATCGCCATTGGCGCAGTGCCGGTACCGGCTGCGCTGCCCCTGCTGGGCTCGGCCCTGGGCCTGCTGGGCTGGCGCAACCATCGTCGTCGCTAGAGGGTTATAAGACTGCGCGCAGCCGCTTCGGGGTAGCACACGCGTCGCACCCGAACCAGCTCAGCGTTGGAAAATCCTACGCTCAGCTGCGCTCGTGCGTGGGCGCAGGTGCCCTATAATGCGCGCGCATTCGCCTGGTTTGTCCCATTAATCGCGACGTGGATAGCGCTCGATGCCAACCGCTCGCAGCCCTGCAATCGCCGAGGTAACAGCCCATGAAACTCGCCCTCTATCTGCCCAATTTTCGCGACACTGTCACGGTCAAGGAACTCGAGGATCTCACCAACCTCGCTGAGCAACTTGATTTCGACTCGGTGTGGACCCTCGACCGCATCGTCGTGCCGGAAGCCTCCGACCAGCAGAAACTTCAGCACTCGTTTGGCATGATGGAGCAGTTTCCCAAGGCGCTGCCGGTGTCGGCCCGTGGTCAGTGGTTGCATGGCATGCCGCTCATCCCGTGGCTGGCGGCCAAAACCAAGAAGGTGCGCATCGGCATGAGCATCATCGACACACCGTACCGCGCCCCCGGTGTGCTGGCCGGTGAGATTGCTACCGTCGATCACCTCTCGGGCGGCCGGGTCAACGTCGGTGTCGGATCGGGTTGGATGCCCGAAGAATTTGCGGCTGCCAGCGCCGCCCATATCTTTCCCAAGCGGCACAAACACGTACGCGAAACGATCGAGGTGCTGCAGGGCATCTGGACCAACGACCTTTTTGAGTATCACGGTGAATTTGCCGACTTCGAGCGTTGCGGCTTCGGCGCCAAACCCTTGCAGAAACCCTATCCGCCGATTTATTTCAGCGGTCTCAAGGACGCCAAACGCTCAGCCAGCCGTATCGCAAAATACAATCTGGCCGGCTGGATCGGGATCCAGGACACGCCCGAAGAAATCGTGCGCTGGCGCCGCGAGATCCAGCGCGAGCTGGGTGAGCTTGGCAGTGCCCGCTCGCTCGACGACGGCTTCGATATGTGCAGCATGATCTGGTTTGCCATTACCGACGAACCCACCGATCAAACCGCCAACGGCAAACTCAGCAATCTGCTGGTGGGCACCGCGGCCCAGATCACCGACAACCTGAAGCGCTTTAAAGAAGCCGGCATGAACATGCCCCTGCTGTGGCCGCCCTTCAGCGGTGTGCCGGTGTCGAAGACGCTCGACGACTTGAAACGCCTGGTCGAAGAGATCATGCCTAAAGTCAACGCCGCTTGAGATCGAGACCCGGCAGCTGCCGCTAGCCGACGGGGTGCCAGGCAGGCAAACAAGGATGTGCAGCCGTCACCGATAACAACGGTGAGATCGCGACTGCACGCACTGACCTTGTCGTCATTGCCGGAGCGTGGCTCGCGTCTATGGCGCAGAGCAAAATTGCGTGCAGCTCTTCGCGCTCAGGAGCGCAGGATTCACGGCAAACGCGCGGCGCCGACCATGGGCGCCGAGGCCTGCGTTTTCAGCAGGGGAACATAGTGGCACTAACAACGCCCTCGGCGGGCACCGACCGGCGTATCGAGCAGCGCAGCGGCCTGAGTGTTTGCTTCGTACATCACGGCGTACAGGATCATCGCGGCGACTAAAGCCGTACAATCGCGGGCCGGTCTCAACACGTGCCTCGAATACATTGCTCTCCCCGTATAGGCAATGAGTAGCGCCGGCAGATGATCGGTCGCACACCAATCAAGAGTCACCCTGCATGAGCCGTCGCCTGCTGCGCTGCCCGTTCATTTGTCGGTCTATTGGATATTCTCCACCCCGGCTTGCTGCCCTCGTGCTGCTCGTCAGCGCTGGCCTGCCGGTATCCGTGGTGGCCGAGGAGACCATCGAAAAAATCACCGTGAGCGGCTGGCGCGAGGCCAGGTCTGAGCTCGCGATGCCAAGCACACTCACCATCGATGGCCCTTTCGGCGACGCGCGCAGCGTGCAGGACACGCCCCGCGCGGTCACGAGCATCACCCCGGCGCTCATGGATCGATTTGGTGTGACGGATCTGCGTGACCTGGCCCGCGTCGCACCCAATCTCTACGGCGCCAATACGTTTGGCATGGCCAGTCTGCCGAGTATCCGTGGCCAGCTCGGTGAGATTTTCGCCGACGGTCTACGCCGCCAAGGCGGCAATAATGGCCTCGGCCTGCCCCTCTCCTTTAATGCCTTCGATCAGATCAATGTCATCAAGGGCCCACCGCCGGTGGTATTGGGCGCTACGCAACGGGTGGGCGGTTTCCTGGAACTGGCGCCCAAACGTCCTGACTTGAACACCCGCCGCGGTGAGCTGCGTGTGCAGGGCGGCAGCTGGGACCGCTTTCGTCAGCAGCTCGATTACTCCACACCCTTGCAGCAGGGCCGCTCCGGGCTGCGGGTGGCGATCGAAAACCGTAACGAGGACAGCTTCTACGATCATGCTTTGTACGACAGTCAGGATTTTTACCTTGCTTATCGCCTGCAGCCCGATACCCAGACCAGCATCGACGCCAACTTCGAATATTTCAACGTCAACTTCACCGACAACGCGGGCTGGAATCGTGCTACCCAGGATTTGATTGATCATGGCCGTTACATCACCGGCCAGGGTGTCCAGGCTAATGGTTCACGGGTGCCCGGTGCCGGTGCCGTCATCAGCCCGACCGGCACCGTGCAGCTACCGCGCAGCCGTGTGTATACCGATCCCGACGATCGTAATGGCGCCGACAGCTATACCGCGGGCCTGCGCTTTGCCCATCGCTTCGACAACGGCCTGCGCATCGAAAACCGCACGCTTTACCAACATCTCGCCCGCGAGGAAGTGGCCCGCAACAGCTTCGTTGAAATCATCGACGGTGCCGATACCTTCGAAGACCGGCTGGAAGTAAAAGCCGACTACCTCGTGCCCTTGCTCGGCCTGGATACCCATCAGCAAAGCGACCTAGGGATCGATTTTCGCTACCACGACATCAAGGGTTACAGCCAGTTCAACACCGAGGCCGACAATCCGGTGGATCTCGCCGGGTCCCTGGCGGGGCGGCGTATTCCCCTTACCGCCGCACAACAGGCCATGCTGGTGCAACTCAAACCCGGACTGTTTGTATCCCCCGGTGCGCAATACGATCTGAATGACGACGGCAACGGCGACTTCCTGATCTCGGACACGACCGATTCAACGGCTTATCAAGTCGGCCTCTTTCTTCAGCAGGACATCGTGTTGACACCACAATGGCGCGCGCTGATCGGTGGGCGTGGCGACTGGTACTGGGTCACCGCGCGTGATGGTGCACCACCACCCACGGTGCAAGCGGCGCGCGATAACGCGACCGCCTTGCTCGCCAGCACCAATTTCAGTTTGTCATACCAGCCCGTGCCGGCCCTCACCAGTTATTTCACCGTGAGTTACAGTGAGTCGACTTCCAACTCCCTGGGTGGTGGTTTTGTGCTGGGTGCCGGCAACCGCATTGATCCGGCCAACTTCGCCACCGCCAGTGAATTGTTCGAAGTGGGGGTCAAACTCGCGCCGCCCGGCAGCCCCTGGTATGCCGATCTGGCGCTGTTCCAACAAAGCCGCGGTTTGCGTAATCGCGACGGCAGCAACAGCGGCATACTCACACGTGGCATCGAATCGCAGTTGACGTTTCAACCCGACCGCCATCTCTATACCAGCCTGAGCGCGAGTTACCTCAATACCCGCTTTGATGACTCTGCCGCCTTTCAAGACAGTCGCACCGTCAACGATGCCTTCGATAATTCACGGCCCGACATCATCGTCGGCACCGGTGTGGGCAGCCCGAGCTTCACGGTCTTTCCAGCCAGTCGGCGCCGTGTGCCGGGGCTGCCCAGCGTGCTGCTGTCCGGCCTGTTGAGTTATGAGTTTGACAATGGCATAGGCGCCAGTGTGAATGGTTATTACACCAACGCCTTCCGACTGGATTTTCTCAACACCGTGCGCATTCGTGCGCAGTTTGCGCTGAACGCCGCCCTGCACTACTACGCACGCGCGCTGCGCAGTGATGTGCGTGCAGAGGTATTCAACCTCACCGACGAAGACAATTTTTCACCGGTGTTTGACGGCGGATTTTTTGGCTCCACCGACGTGATGCCAGAATTGCCACGCAGTTTCATGCTCAGCCTGCGCCATCATTTTTAATCATGGGTCAGCGCCAGGCCTGGCTTAAATACGCGCTCAGTGGCCTGCTGATCGCTGCGGCGCTCGCCGCCTGCCAAGATGCGTCCGCACCGGACGATCCGCGTGGACTGACGTGGCCGGAACTTGAGCGCACGGCGCGGGGCGCGGCGGTTTATCTTGCGATGTGGACCGGTGATGCCGCCATCAATCGTTATATGCGCGAGCGCATTACGCCGCGCTTGCGCGAGCGTTACAACATCGACCTGCACATCGTTCCTGCCCAGGGTGACATCCCGGCGCTGCTTGCCAACGAGCTTGCCGCCGGCCAGCAACGCAGTCATCTTGATCTGGTGTGGATCAATGGCGAGACCTTCTACAAGCTGCGGCAACTCGGCGCCCTGTATGGACCCTTTACCGACGCACTGCCCAACAATGTTTACGTTGACTGGCGCAACCCGCGTATTGCCCAGGATTTTCAACAGAACGTCGATGGTTTTGAGGCGCCATGGGGTACGGTACAGTTGCTGCTGATCGTTGATGGTGCGCGGCTATCGCAACCGCCGCAGGATGCGCAGGCACTCGCCGAGTGGATTCTCGCGCACCCCGGTCGTGTTACCGACGGGACCGCGTTGACCCGTTTGCTGTTAAATAAGTGGATTTCACATTATCTTATGGGCGTTCGCGAAGCCCACGCGGGCC
>JANOXY010000328.1:0-3645 GCA_031418675.1 Pseudomonadota bacterium | reverse complement strand
ATTTATTCGCACAAGCACTCACCGGCTGCAAGCCAATACCTCGATGTCGAATGTGCGAATAAATTCGCACCTACAGAATGTGAGCATGCCCTTTCTGCATGGTGTAACCGGACCGTGGAATATCGGTGTATGCAGCACATTGGGTCAGTCGCGCTGGTTCCTGACGCCCCCGCCCTGTAGGTGCGAATTTATTCGCACAAGCATTCACCGGTTGCAAGCCGATACTTCGGTGTGAATGTGCGAATAAATTCGCACCTACAGAATGTGGGCATGCGCTTTCTGAACGGGGTGATGGGTGGGAACGCAGTTCCCACCCGCTAAGCCCTGCCCTCAGGGTTTCGCTTTTGCGAGCGACGCCCGCGCCTGCTGACGGATGTAGTGCAGAAACTCATCGACGTTGCCATCGCTAAGTTCGGCGAATTTCGGCATGCCGTTGGCGAGACGTGCGCCGTCGACTACCACCGACTTCAGCGCCGCGTGACTGGTGGGGATCGGTGACTCACGCAGATCGGGCGCGGTGCCGCCGGCGACCAGACCACTGCCATGGCAAGCGACGCAGGCGTGGATGTAGAGCGCTTGGCCGGCAGCGGCGAGTTTGTCGTCAACTTTGAAGTCCGGTGGATCGATCGGTTGCGCAAACGCTGGCGGTGGTGAGGGCGGCATCGGCATTTTGCCGTCTAACGAGAAGGTGATGAGTCGGCGCGGATGGGCTTTGTATTTCCAGCCATGTTGCCCGGCCAGTGTACCGACCAACAAGCCTGCACCACCCCAGCCCACCAGCAATGAAACTTGCTGCTTGCCATCAACGCTGTAGGTGATGGGCGCGGCTGTTACACCGGAGCCCACGTTGACCGACCACAACTTGGCACCCGTCAGCGCATGGTAGGCAGCAAACTCACCGGCGGCGCTGCCTTCGAACACCAGATTGCCCTTGGTGGTCATGGTGCCCGGGTTCCAGTTGGGCGGTAACTTCTGCTCCCAGACCTTCTTCTGTTTGATCGGATCCCAGGCCATCAACGCGGCCTTGCTCCAATCACCGGGGGTGTCGTCAGTGCCAAAATTTACGCCCGGGTCAATGTTGAAATGGGGCGAGTGCCAGGTTTTGAGATCGATGCCTTTATCGTTGTACACACCCGCCATCTCGATGGTCGGGATATAAACCAGTCCGGTGTTCGGGTTGTAGGACATCGGGTGCCAGCTATGGGCGCCAAAAGCACTTGGCCACACCATCTCTTCGCCGTCTTCGTAACGCGCGCCCTTTACTTCCACCGGCCGGCCGGTTTTCAGATCAACGTGGGTGGCCCAGGTCACTTTGCCAAACTTCTCCGCCGACAGGAGCTCACCGTTGGCGCGATTCAAGATGTAGAAAAAGCCATTCTTCGGCGCGTGCAACAGGGCCTTGATGGTCTGGCCGCCGTATTTCATATCGGCCAGCACGATGTCCATGTTGGAGTTGTAGTCCCAGGATTCGCCGGGCGTAGTCTGGTAGTGCCATTTGTAGGCGCCGGTATCGGCGTCCAGCGCGACGATGGAACACAGGAACAGGTTGTCGCCGCCGCCGGGGCTGCGGATCTTCTGGTTCCAGGGCGAGCCATTACCGGTGCCGACCAGTACCTGGTTGTAGGCCGGGTCATAGGTAATGCCGTTCCAGACGTTGCCACCGCCGCCATACTTCCACCACTCACCGGTCCAGGTCTTGGCCGCCATTTCCATGGCCTTGTCTTCAAAACCATCGGCCGGATTACCGGGCACGATGTAGAAGCGCCAGGCCTGTTTGCCAGTGGCCACGTCGTAGGCCGTCACATAACCGCGTGAGGCTTCGTGCTCCGTGCCGCCGTTCCCGATAATGACTTTGTCGCGGAAAACCTTGGGTGCGCCGGTGATGTAGTAGGCACGGCGGGGATCGATGGTCATGGTCTCCCACAATGCCTTGCCGGTTTTGGCATCGAGCGCGATCAGGCGGCCATCCACCGTAGTGATGATCAGTTTGCCTTTATAAAAGGCCGGGCCACGATTGGTCTCCCACATGATGCGCAGGCGATCGCCGGCATGTTCGATGACCTTGGGATCATATTCCCACAACACTTTGCCGCTGCGCGCGTCCACCGCGCGGGTATAACTGAAGGTGCCGGTGAAGTAGATCACACCGTCAACGGCCAGCGGTGTGCCCACCAGCGCGCGTTCAGCGGGCATGTCCAGCGCCCACTGCACACCGAGCTTGGCGACGTTGTCGGTGGTGATCTGATCCAGCGGGCTGTAACGCGTTTTGCTGCTGGTGCGGCCGTAAGCCGGCCAGTTGCTACCGTCGCCGTCTTCACTCAGATACTTGTCGTCAACAACGGTATCGGCCGCCTGGGCCGTGCCCATCGCCAGCATCAACACCGTGGCCAGTGCGAGACCTGTCACCTTCATTACATTCTTCCCCTTGTTATTCATCCTCACGCCGCCTGCGCCCATCGTCAGCATGCGCTTGAGATGACCGGCGCACGTGATTCTAGCGAGAACGTGGCGCAGCGCTAGCCGGATGCAGCGCGCCAACGTCGATAGCTGAACCAGAAAAAAACCCCCGCGATCACAGCGGCGCTGAGAAATACGCGATCAAAGGCCGTGACAAACGCTTCACGCGTGCTGGCACCAGCGCTGAGGCCCGCGCTGTCAAGCGCCTGCAGCATCCACAACCACCCCGATGCGCCGATGACGATGCCGATGGTACGAGTCACCATGGTCAGACTGCCGGCAACACCCCGCGCCGAGGGTGGCAACGCGACCACCACCAGATCGGTATAGGCCACCTGAAAGAGTCCGATCCCCACGCCTTGCAGCAACAGGCTTGCGATCATGAACGGATAGTGGGGCGTGCTCGACCACCCGCCGATGGCGACCAGCCCTAGGCTGACGAGCAAGCCCGCAAACAACACCGAACGGTGCGCGCCATGGCGACGCACCGCACGGGATGCAAAGGCAGAGCCGGCCATCGACCCCAGCGCCCAGCTGGCCAGTAAGCCGCCGGTCGCCACGGGCCCCCAGCCCGCGATCCGAGTGAGGTAATAGGGCACGGTCAGGGGAATGGCAAAACTTGCGAACTGCACCACCACACTGGACGCATTGGCGAGAATGAAGTCGCCATCGTGCACCACGGTGCGGGGCAAAAAGGGCGTACTGCTGTGGCGTTGCCGGCGCACAAAGAGGTACATCAAAAGCGCACTAGCGATGATCACCGGCAGCGCCACAAGACCCGCCCTGTCGGGACGCAGTAGCGCCGGCAGCAACAGAAACAAAGCCACACTGACCGATAACAGGCCCGAGCCAGCAAGATCGAAAGGCGTGGCTGGCCGGCCCTGAACTCGGCCGATCTGCGCACCTAATAAAGGCAAACAGGCCAAGGCCAACAGCACGATCGGCAAACGAAACCAGTACACCCCTGGCCAGCCGAGCAGCGCCACGCTGGCGCCACCGATGATGGGTGCGATCACACCCGCGAGGGACGCCATGGTGGCATAACCCGACAAGGCACGCGTACGCTGATGCTCGGCATACACCGCAATGGCAAGCGCGGGCGCGCAGGAGATCGTCAGCGCCACCGCAATCCCTTGCAGCACGCGTGTCGCCAGCAACCAGTGATAGCTCGGCGCCATCGCGCACAGA
>JANOXY010000327.1:0-6311 GCA_031418675.1 Pseudomonadota bacterium | reverse complement strand
GGTGACGCGTGCGTGCTGGATCAGAACAGCGGGTCGCGACGTCTACTGCAAGTAATAGGCGACAAGTGGGCGATACTTGTCGTCTATGCGCTTGAGTCCGGCACTACGCGTTTTAATGCTCTGGAGCGAACTTTGCCTGGTGTTAGTCCAAAGGTGCTCACCCAGACATTGAAGCGTATGGAGACCGCCGGGCTTGTGATGCGCCAAGCCTTCCCCGAAGTTCCGCCGCGCGTGGAGTACAGCTTGACTGCGCTGGGAGCGACGCTCGCACCCGTTACGGCAGCGATCTGTCAGTGGGCGGATGCCCACGCCGACGATCTACGCCCAGTCCGCGCGGGTTGCGCCTTGTCAGGTGACCGCTAGCGGCTCGAAATACGGCAACAGACCGGTCAGCGGATGGCAGTTGAGATATTCGGTATCGAGCTCGCCACGTTTGACTATCAACATCTCCACCCAGATGTGCATGCGCGGCGTGAAGCGCGGCTCGGTGACCATGTCGGTAAAGGTTTTTTTCACTGCGAGATGCGCATGGGAAGTGCGCGCAGCGCGTTCGATGTGGGCGAGCGACAGCAGAAATGCCAGTTGCGATTGTTTCTCCATCACTACCTGAGTTTTGACATCAAGCTCCTGACAGAAGCGCAGACTGAAGCAACCGGTCTCGGCCGGCTGATCGTGCAGCGCACCGACCCAGCGGTCCACCACCGATGTCATTTGCGCCTGCCATATTTCGCGTTCCTCTACGCTGGCCTGATCCCAGCCCTGACCTTCACGGATGAAGCACAGATTGTCAGGTGCTTCGATGCGAAGGCGGCGCCCGAGGGTTTCGCGCACGACCCGCGGCGGCATCTCGCTCAGGGCCGGCGCGAAATCGTCGTGCACAGAAGCTGGCACGCGATCACGATAGCCGCCCCAGTAACCAAATTTGTCGCAGGGCACGAGTTCGGCGAGGGCGCTCAGGCCACCAGCTTGCGGCACGCCTGCGCCGTACTGATAGTAATCGCGGCCGGCATCGATGATCTCGCGCCAGCAGCCTACCGGCCCCTGCAACGGCACGGACTGCCACCATGTGCAGAACGCCGCGCCATCGCGCCAGCGTCGATACCGTGCGTGGTCTGTCCAATAAGCGAGATAAACCTCACAGTGCGCGCCCTGCTCATCGACGTAACGCAAATGCTCGAGGTGCTGCGGGCCATCGGCGGCGGCGAACGCGGCTTCGAGAGCGGCGGCAGTCGCCGCCCCCGCACCGGCACTGCGCGCCTGCACGCCGAAGATGCCGTAGATCAATCGCTCAACGTCGGGGCCAAAACGTGCCGTCTTGCCCGGATAGTCATCCGGCAGCACGCTGGCCGGCGCATGACCGGTAGGTTCTGATTCGCTCATGACTCACTCCACAGTTGCGGGCACATGACGGGGCTCAGGATGCGCGCGCTGCCGACACCGCCAACGGCACACCACGCGCTGTGTGCTGCGCGGTGGCCGCGCACGGCCGCTCGGCGTTGCTGAGATCCACTGGCTGGCCATGGGGTGTGTGCAGATATGCCTTCCGCCAGCGTGCCGCGAGCGCCGTGATGTCCTGCGCCGCACAGATGCCATTGCGCGCCAGCAGTGTTTCAAAAGCCGCCAGCCATTGACGGAAATAGGCCTGCTCGATGCCTTCGTCCCGTGCTTGCGGATGGGTAGCAATCTGCGCCGAGAATGCTGCGGCCCACTCCGTCCAGCTGAACAGACCCCGCTGACACAACGCGTGGGTGCAGGCATAGAGCTCGGCTTGCCAAGGTTCAGCGAAACCCGTTCGCGCGTTGTCCTGCAGCCGCGCGTCGGTCAGGCTCAGCTGTGAATAGATATCGTCGTACATGCCACCGCCCTATGTATTGTCCATTGCTCGTGGTTCGCTATTGGAGATAGTCGTCCCACATATCGAGATACACCGCGTCCTGTGCGGCCGCCTGCGCGCCCCACAGCTCGCGCGCCGCAAAACGCACGTTGTACAAATGTTGAGGACGATCGCCGAGACCGTGAGCGCGGCTGTCGGGAAACACAAAGCCACCGTGATGGATCTGCACTACGCCACGCTTGCCGCGCGCATAGCGCGGCAGACGGGTGTGGCCGGCGGGATTGATTTGTTTGACCAGCACTTCGTCACCCACTGCGAAACGCGCAGGTGTAGTGACCCCAGCGCGCGCCGAGCCGCCGCCCTGGAACAGCGGTAATACCTGCTCGGGTTGGATATTACTGCGCGTCCAATGCCGGCCATCGGTGGCGCAATGGCCGCTACGCAGCTCTTCAGCCGTGGCAACCTGCTTTTCCAGCACCATGGTTTCTATCATGTGCAGCCAGCGACCGAAGTAAGGGGTGCTGAGATAGTCCTGCGGCGCCATGGCTTCAGCCGCGCGACGATTCTCATCGAATATCGACAAACCATTGAAGGCCGCACAGGCCAGAATGCCGGCAATGCGCTTCTCCCATTCGGCGTGAAATACCGGCGCGTCTTCTTCGTCACGCTCGATGGCGCCAAAACCATGCATGCCGCCCATATCGTGAATGCTGTTCATGCCGCCGTACTCCGGTTCGTGCCTCAAGACACTGCGCGCGCTATGCCGGTACCAATCATTGAATCGCGCGTCACGAGTTCCGCCAGGCGTGCCTCATCCCAGCCGTCGGTGCCTGCCGGCCGTTGCGGCAGCACCAGATAACGTACTTCGGCGTTACTGTCCCATATCCGCACTTCGCACTGCGCACTGACATTCAGACCGAATTCCGCCAACACTTCCCGCGGTTCGATGACGACCCGCGAGCGGTAAGCAAAGGACTTGTACCAGCTTGGCGGCAGTCCGAGCACCGGCCACGGATAACAGGAGCACAACGTACACACCACCACGTTATGCACAGCGGCGGTGTTCTCTACCACCACCATGTCTTCACCCTGCACGCCACCGAAGCCGAGCTCCGCAATCGCTGCCGTGCCATCAGCGAGCAGCCGTTGACGGTAGGCCGGATCTGTCCAGGCGCGCGCCACCACCCGCGCGCCATGGCGCGGACCTATCTTGTTTTCAAAGATGTCGACGAAGGCATCGACCGACGCTCTGTCGATGAGCTGCTTCTCACTGAGCAGGGTCTCGATGGCCTTGACGCGCAGCGCATAGTCCGAGGGCGGCTCGGTATGGTCATGACCGTCGTGGCTGTCATCGTGATGATGGGAACTCATGCTGACTTCGCTCCTCGCGTGCCGGATGGATGGTCGAGAACATGGCCCAGCGCGGCAGACAACTCGGCGCTGCTGCGCAACAGCGCCTTCAGAAAGCGACTGCGCACGCCGACATCGAGATAGTTATCGCTGCCGATCAGCGTGATAGCCAGCTGCATCTGCCCGGTATGATCAAACACCGGCGCCGAAATTGCGTTGATGCCCGGAATCGGCACACCCCGTGTGGCGGCATAACCGAGCTTGCGGATCTGGGCACCCGGCACGAGTTGCTGCCGTTGTCTGGCGGGCACACCGACCCGTCGCAAGGTGGGCCCTTCCTGGCGTTCCAGCGCGATCAGCGGCGCCACCGTGCGGGCCGTCAGATAGCCGGCGAACAAGCGCCCCGTAGCGGTGCCGGTGACGGAAAACACCGTGCCTGGCCGCACGTTGACGTTCACTTGTGAGCCGCCTTCGTGCACTTGCACAATGGTCGGACCCTGGCTGCCCCACACCGCCAACGCCACCATCAAACCCAGCGACTCGGCGAGGGCCGGCACTGCAGCGCCAGCCAGACGTGTCGGAGTAAAAGCGCGCAAGCGCGCCAGCCCCAGTTTAAGTGCGAAGGGTCCGAGCAGATAACGGCCGGAGACGGGGTCCTGTTCGACTATGCCGAGCTTGCGGTAGCTGCTGAGATAACTGTGGGCCTGGGCCGCGCTCAAGCGGGCCTCCCGCGCGAGGTCGCGCAGCATCATCGGCTGGGCTTGCCCGACGAGCACATCGAGCAGCCGACCACCAACCTCGATGGATTGAATGCCGCGACTTTCGACCTTGCTCATACACAACACGCCCTGAGGTAAAGCGGTGCATCCCTTGAATGGAACGAATTTCGTCTATGCCGAATACATATACTTATGACATATCGAGCTTAACCGAATCGGTCAGACTGGCCAAGCTCACCTGAGGCACGCTCATGGACATTTGAGCGCCGGTCCCTTCGACGTAGGTGTGCAAGGTCCGGGGTCGCGAGCGAGGCAGACGAACGCGAGAAGCTAGAGCGCCTGTGTCGCTATATCACGCGCCCGGCAGTTTCGACTGAACGGTTGTCGTTAACCGCCCAGGGGAATATTCGCTATCGCCTGAAAACGCCCTACCGGGATGGCACGACGGACGTGGTGTTCGAGCCACTCGGCTTCATGGGCCGACTGGCGGCGTTGGTGCCGACACCACACGTCAATCTCACGCGTTATCACGGGTCCTTTGCACCAAGCGGCCGTTTTTCATGATCTGAGTGTCTGCCATCGAGTAGCCCAGGTGACCGTAGTTGGCCGACTGGAGGCATTTACCGCAATCCGGATAGGTCGGATCTGGGCCAGCGGCTCGTTCGGCGCAGTCTCATCGAGTACTCTCCACCCGCTGCCGCCTCATGAGGCGAGCGCGACAAATTTCCGAAAGCAATCACCTGCCTGCATGGCTTCGCTGCGTCGGTGGGTGAGGCGCGAACACCCCGTGATAGCCGTGTGCGATCAAGGCGTCCCGTCTGTACCAGTGCTGCCAGCCGGGCCATAAAGCCGAGCGGCTCAAACTCCACCTCTGTCGTGCCATCCCGGTACGGCGTCTTCAGCCGGCGTGCAACGAAAATCCAGCAGCCCGCGCTAACTTGCCGTCGCTGGAGTCTGCCGCTGCCGGTACCGTCTGCAAGGTAAACGCTTTGCGGCCCTGATGCGGACCGAGCGCTATCCGGTAGGTAATCGGCCCGCCCGCGGTTGAATCGCCGTGCCGTAGTACTTCTCCACCGACAGGCAGGGCACGCGGTACATGCCCAGGAACATCGACGCGGCAAGCCCGACCAGGCTGCCGCCGACGATCAATGCGGGCACGTCGGTCACCGTCGTCCGTGCTGCTTCCGTCACCATCTCCGTCCCCTCCGGTTCACGCCAGCGGACGCGCGATCCGCGGCCTTTCAGTCGATCAGCGAGCCCACACAGAACAGCGCCATGTGCTTCTCGGCCTGCGGGCTGTGGTAGTCGCCGAACTCGGCCGTCGCGTCCTTGCCGGCGTGCATGCGGGCGACGAACGACCCGCCGGGGTGATGCTCCTTCCACTGACTGAAGTCGTAGACCTTGCCGCGGATGATGATCCAGCAGTCCTCGAAGGTGTTGTGCCGCGCGATCTCGGCCCGGGTCAGCTGGCGGTCGCCCGAGTGCGGCGCCGGCGGCCGCCATAGATTCAGCGCCACCTCGCGGCGAGCGTCCTTCACCGCCTCTCTCGACCGGAAATCCCAGGGGCCGAGCTTCTTCTGCGGCAGGCGATCGCCGATGTTGCGGGCGTCGAACGCGTAGATCCAGTTCATGTCGTCGCCAGCGCGCTGATCGTGATTGAAGATCGGATAGTCACGCTCGTTGGCGGCCTTGAGGATTGCGCGCCGCTGCGGCGTGTCCTCGGGCTCGAGGTGCTTGAACAGGAACTTCGAGCCGTACTGGAAGCGCGTCGCCCGGTAGTGCCGGACACGCTCGTAATGCAGCAGGGCCTTGTAAATGTCGGCGCCGTGCAGCTTGAAGCACATCGCGAGCGCGGCGCCATCCTCGAACGCCTGGGAGGCGCCCTGCCCCATGGTGGGAAGCATCGGGTGAGCCGCATCGCCGAGCAGGCAGACGCGCCCCTCCTGCCAGTGCTCGAACGCATCGCGGTCGTAGAGCCCCCACTTGGTCGGCCGCTCCACGGCGCCGGCGAGTGCGAGCACGTCGGCCCGCCTAGCATCGCCCTCGAAGGCGCGGCCCAGCCGCTGCAGCATCTCGTCGCGGTCCGCCGGGAACCAGTCCGCCTCGTCCCGATCGAACCCGGTCGAATCCGGTTCGTAGTAGGCCGTGAACACGTTCAGCAGTTCGCCGCCGCGCACCCAGTATGTGAGGCACCACGCAGTGGGTGTCTTGCGCACGTCCCTCGCGCTAGCCACATTTTGATCCTGCTCGCGTACAACGGGCATCTTGTTCAATAGAGATGAGAGATTCAATTTTTGAAGCACGACAAGTAAATCTGCCACCTTTCCTGATTCGCCTGGGGCGACGGCTCCCAAGGCGATTCACGCCAAGCCAGGACTACTGTTGATTTAATCTCCGCTTCCTGCCAC
>JANOXY010000326.1:0-2999 GCA_031418675.1 Pseudomonadota bacterium | reverse complement strand
GATTTGATCAATCAGATCGCCACCACCTACGAGCAGCTCGACGCCATGACCGACTGTCGTGCGATTCTATTGTGCGCCGAAGGTAAGAATTTTTGTGCCGGCGCAAACTTCAGCACCGCCGAGAAGGGTGAGGCTACCGTGAGCCCCCAGGGTGCGCTGACCAACCACCTATACCGCGAAGCGGTGCGCATCTTTCGCTGTAAGAAGCCGGTGGTGGCAGCCGTGCAAGGCGCCGCGATAGGCGGTGGCCTGGGCCTCGCGGTATCGGCGGATTTTCGCGTTACCTGCCCGGAGGGTCGTTTCAGCGCGAATTTTACCAAGCTGGGTTTTCATCCTGGTTTTGGTTTGACGCTCACCTTGCCGGAATTGATCGGCCGTCAGCGGGCATCGTTGTTGTTCCTCACCAGTCGCCGTATCGATGGCCCGCAGGCTTTGGCCTGGGGTCTGGCAGACGAATGTGTGCCCCAGGACAAGCTGCGTGAGACAGCCTTGGCCTTGGCCGCTGAGCTCGCCTCCTGCGCGCCGCTGGCGGTGGTGTCCACTCGTGCAACACTGCGCGTAGGGATGGCCGATCGCATCTCGTTGCAGACCGATCACGAATTGGCCGAGCAGAACTGGTTGCGCACAACGGCCGACTGGGACGAGGGCATCAAGGCGACGGCTGAGCGTCGCGAGCCGAAGTTCGTCGGCGCCTGAGGTGAGACAGGCTGGCCGCGTCGATGCGGCCAGTCACAGGAACAGGGAATCAAAACCGGCGCCCGTTGCACTTCGCACCGGGCGCCGATGTGATCACATGTAGTGCGGCATCACTTCGCGACCGAAGCGCTCCAGCTGACGGCGCACTTCATCGAGCGGCAGATAACCCTGATCACCCTGCCAGATGAACCACTCGGGATTACCCGCTTCCACCAGCAGGTCCATTTCACGACGCACGTCGTCAGAATTGCCGACCAAAGCAAAATGCTTCTTCTCGAAGCGTTCCATGTAGACCTCGGACTTCGGCAGTGACTTGCCGGGATACTTGATGTCGTCTTCGGGCAAACGGAAGGCATCGGTGAAGCCGAAATCGTGAGCCCAACCCGGCCAGCCGGTGCCCATCAAACCTTCCATGCCGATCTGGCGCGCACGTTCCTTGGTATCTGCCATATAGACACTACGGAACACACCCATGCTTTCACCCAGCTTCAGATTGCGACCGTGTTTGGCCGCCTCTTCCACATGGATGTTGCAGAAGTTGCGCAACTCGCCCAAGTCGGACGTTAACAAGGTCGGGATCAGACCTTCTTTGGCACACCAGCGGATGGTGCTTTCACTCTGGGAAAAAGCCTGGAACAGCGGCGGATGGGGCTTCTGGAAGGGTTTTGGCACCACTTCGATGGCGACGCTATGGCCCTTGTCGTCGATTTCGCCGGGCGAACCGTACTTACGCGTCCAGTCAGCGGCCGGCCAGGGCGCGCCGGTCTCGTAGGGATAGGGATACTCGTAATACTTGCCCTTGTAGCGGAAAGTGCCGTCGGCCCAGGCCAGCTTCAGGATCTCGAAGATTTCCTGGAACGCTTCGCGATTCACCGCATCGGTGTCTGGTGCAGCATCCTTGGCGTGCAGGTCGGCGGCGGTCACGTGCAGATGCTGGGCCATGGGGTTCAGCCAGCGCGCCTGGTAACCACGCGCGAAGCCACAAAACGTACGACCTTTGGAAATCTGATCGAGCCAGGCGATCTCCAGCGCCAGCCGTAATGGGTTCCAGCCCGCCAGCACGTAGCCGATGGGGCCCGCCATGATCTTCTTGGTATTGGCCAGCACATGCTGGGTCAGCAGCGGCAGGCTGCCCATCTCGCCGCCTTCGGTATGCAGGTGATGCTCCGGAAAGGTCACCGCTTTAAAACCGAGATCCTCAGCGAGTTGCGAAAGTTCGACGATCTCTTCGAGCATCATCTGGAAGCGGTCGCTACGGCGCGCGATGGGGCGCAGCTTTTCTCGTTCCTCCATCGTGGCCGGTATCGCCGGATAAAAAAAGAACATGAACTTCATCGGTTTCCCCTTTGGTTGGTGCGTCGGGCGCGGCCTTGTTCTTGTTCCCGGGCCCGAGTGACAAAACGCAGTGAGTGTCAGTCAGGGCGCCTCGACGCAGAATGACGGATTGTGTAAATTTCTTTGCATATTACGACAGGCACCGGGCATCGCGCATGGCGAACAAAGGGCGGGGGGCAACAGGTCCACCGGCGGCTGGGCAGCTGCAGTACCTGTTCGGCAGTACGATGTTGCACCCGACCCGGCTGGCCTTCGGTCTGGCGCCGGTAATCACGGTGCTCGAAGCCCACGGGCACGCCGTCGCGCCCCTGCTGGACGCGGCCGATATCCCACGCTTCGCCCTGGAAGAACCGAGCTTCCGCATCGCGTTCGAAAAAGAGTTGCGCTTCATCCGCCTCGCCCTCTTGAGTCTAAAACTGCCAAACGCGGGGCTGCTCGTGGGGCAGGGTTATCACCTCGTGCAGTTTGGTGTGTTGGGCTTGGCGGCGTCCTGCGCGCCGACGGCGCGCGAATTGTTCCACACCATCTTGACTCATCCGACGCTGGCATGGGGCTGTATCGAACTGTCGTTCTGGCGTGATGGTGATGAAGAATTTGTCAGCTTTGATGAAACGGTCGAGGTAAGGGACTGCGCGGCGTTTTTTGTCGAGCGCGACACCACTGCGACGCTGACTTTGCTGCGCCAGACCTTGGGCGCGACACTGCAGCCCTTGTCAGTTCATTTCCGCCATTTGCCGCCGCCGGAAATCGACGCCTACGAAGCATTTTTTGGCTGTCCCCTAAGCTTTGGCGACAGCCATAATCAAATCCGCTTCAAGCGCAGCACCTGGGACCGCGCGCCACCCCAGGCCAGTGCCATGTCTTTTCGCTTCTTCGACAATCAGTGCCGCCGCTTATCGGCGGTGATGGACGAGCCATTGCGCTATGCCGACGTGGTGCGCAGTCGTTTGCGCAGCGCCACGCCCATG
>JANOXY010000325.1:0-17753 GCA_031418675.1 Pseudomonadota bacterium | reverse complement strand
ATGACGAAGTCCGAACTGATCGAATCTTTAGTGCGCAAGCAGTCGCAGCTTGGCTATCGTGACGTCGAGTTGGCCGTTAAAACGATGCTCGAGCACATGGGTCAAACACTCGCCACGGGTGAGCGTATTGAGATTCGTGGTTTTGGCAGCTTCTCACTTCACTTTCGACCGCCGCGGGTCGGGCGCAATCCCAAATCTGGCGATCCGGTGTCCCTTCCGGCTAAGTACGTGCCGCACTTCAAGCCGGGCAAAGAACTTCGCGAGCGAGTCAATCTTGGGGCGGAAACCGCTCCGGAGATCAAACTTGCACGGGATTACGACCCGGACACCGATGGCGACAATGATTTGTCAGATTACGACGACGAACCGTAAACCGGCCTTTACGCCGTGGCGGCCGTGCAGCCGCAGGTCGCCAATGTGTCCTAGTCATTTGGAATTTGTGCTGCTTGCCGACCTTGGCCGACGGCAGCAATGAAAAGCTTGGCGCGCGTCTTCTATCTGCTGTTGGCAGTGTTAATCGCCTTAGTTGGTCTGGCGTTCCACGTTCGCAACAAAAAGACCATCGTGCTTGATTATTTTGCGGGCGCGGTGAGTGTCGAACTATCTCTGATCGTGGTGGGTGCAATGGTATTGGGCGCCCTGCTAGGCGCACTCGCCATGGCGAGTTCAGTGCTGCGCCTGAAGACCGAAGTGCGACGGCTGAAGCGTCGTCAACTGATTGCTGGCCGTGAGCTCGCAAGCCTACGCGCGATCTCTGCCAAAGATGTCACCTGAATATCTGTTTGCTCTAGTGGTTGGATTGCTGCCCGTGGCGGCCCTGTCGGGTTGGTTTATCGGGCGACGCGACGCCAGCACACCGCGCGACAAGCGTAGCCGTGGGGCCGTTGCCGGTCTTTCCAGTGACTACATCCGTGGCCTCAATTTCCTGCTCAACGACCGACCCGATAAAGCGATAGAAGTATTCATCAAGGCTATCGAGGTCGAGAGCGAAACCGTTGAAACCCATCTTGCACTGGGCAATCTGTTTCGTCGCCGCGGTGAAGTCGATCGCGCCATTCGCATTCACCAGAATATCGTCGCACGCCCGAGTCTGGAATTTGATCAACGCGCGCTCGCTCTGCTTGAACTCGGCCTCGACTACATGCGCTCAGGGCTGCTCGACCGCGCTGAAAGTCTGTTCAAAGAACTACTCGAAAGCGGTGCTCACCAGCGCCAGGCGATCGAGCATCTGGTGGATATTTACCAACAGGAACGAGACTGGGGTAAAGCAATCGAATATACCCAGCGCCTGGAAGTACTTGGAAATACCGACCTGCGGGATCGCCGTGCGCATTTTTTGTGTGAGCAGGCTGACGCTTTACTTGCCGAAGGTGACGTAGAAGAAGCCAGCGCGCGTTTGCGTTCGGCGCTGACAGTCGACAACAATTGTGTCCGCGCGAGCCTGATGCAAGCACGTCTTGCGATGACGGCTGGTGCCTATGACGCGGCCATCCGTCATCTGCAACGCATTGAGACCCAGAACATTGCATTTCTGTCGGAAGCTATTGCGCCGCTGGTGGAATGTTATCGTAGCCTCGATCGGATTCCGGAACTGGTGACTTATCTAGAACGCTTGGGTCGCTTGCACAGCGGGGTCACGCCGATTTTAATGCTGGCTGAGTTGCGCCGCGAACTACAAGGCATTGATGCTGCCAAACAATGTATCGTGGTTGAACTCAAGCAACGACCGACGGTGCGCGGCATCGATAGGCTGATCGCCTATTCACTGGACAGCGCTCGAGGTGAGGCGCACGAGAGCCTGTCTTTGCTCAAGGAGGTTACCAACCGCCTCATCGAGCAGAAGCTGAACTACATGTGCGGAACCTGCGGTTTTAAAGGGCGCTCGCTGCACTGGCATTGTCCGAGCTGCAAATCCTGGAATTCGGTCAAGCCTATCCATGGTATCGAAGGCGAATAGCACTAGTACCACCTGCCGGTGACCAGTGGATCCGGCTTTATTTCAGATCTGCACCCATGACCGACTCAGAAAATCCACTAATCGTCGCGCTCGATTTCCCTAATGCTTCAAGCGCACTCGCGCTGGCCGATCGTCTCGACCCGGCGCAGTGTCGGGTCAAAGTTGGCAAGGAGTTGTTTACCAGTGTCGGGCCGCAAATACTGCGCGCGCTGGTAAGCCGTGGTTTTTCGGTATTCCTCGATCTTAAATTCCATGACATCCCCAATACCGTAGCCGGCGCGTGTCGCGCGGCGGCCGATCTCGGTTGCTGGATGATCAACGTGCACGCAGCCGGCGGTGCAGCGATGTTGAGTGCGGCGCGCAGTGCGCTGGGCGATGCCCCGCAACGCCCTCTGCTGATTGCGGTGACCGTACTCACCAGTACCGACGAGGCTGGCTTGCATGCCGTCGGTGTTGCCGGATCTATTGCTGACCAGGTGGCGCGACTTGCGGCACTAAGCGCCGATGCGGGGCTGGATGGTGTTGTATGTTCGCCATTGGAAATCGGCTTGCTGCGTGCGCAAAGGGGTGCGGGGTTCAAGCTAGTCACGCCGGGTGTGCGTCCGATGGCAAGCAGCTTGGACGATCAGGTGCGCGTGGCGACGCCAGCTGCGGCTATCGTGGCCGGTGCCGATTATCTGGTGGTTGGCCGCCCGGTCACACAAGCCCCCGATCCACTCACCGCAGTGGCGACCATCAACGCCGAAATCGCCCTTGCACGGGGTCAAGTGTGAGGTTGGCCCGTGCTCGGTAGCCGAGATCCCAGCGTGAGCGAATCGTCCGCACGCCTTAGTCCGCTGCAGCCAGCCGCGCCGGTTGCGGTCGGGAAGATCGTCCATTGGTCGCGACTCTATGGCGGTGCCCGCGCGCTGGCCATCAGCACCACCGCTTCTGCGTGGCGCGGCCCGGTACTGGTGATCGCTGCCGACGCGGCCACTGCCGCTCGCTACGAACACGAGATTGGATTCTTTGCACCGGCACTACCGCGCCTCAATCTTCCGGATTGGGAAACCCTGCCCTACGACCGTTTCAGCCCGTATCAGGACATAACGTCCGAACGCATCGCAACCCTGTCCAGCCTGCCGAGTTTCAGTCACGGCGTCGTGATTGTCTCGGTTCAGACCGCGCTTCACCGCGTGGCGCCGCGCACCTGGCTTGAAGGACGTGCGTTCAAATTGCAGCAGGGTGAAAAGCTCGACCGCGAAGCCTTTCGTCGCCGACTCGACGCAGCGGGCTACCGCCACCAATCGCAGGTTGCCGAACACGGTGACTATGCAGTGCGCGGTGCGGTTATCGACGTATTTCCGATGGGCACCGACCGGCCGTTTCGCATCGACTTGTTTGACGATGAGATCGAAACCCTGCGCTTGTTCGATCTTGAAAGCCAACGTTCGACCACCACGATCGCATCTATCGATGTGTTGCCGGCCCGCGAGTTCCCACTCGATGACGCCGCGATCCGTGAGTTCCGCCGCGCCTGGCGGGTTGAGTTCGAGGGCAAACCGCAGGAATGTCCGGTCTACCAGGACGTCGGCGAGGGCCTGGCCCCGGCCGGCATCGAGTACTACCTTCCACTGTTCTTTGATCAACTCGATTTGATTACGAATTATCTGCCGGCCAATACACTGGTAGTGCTCGATGAAGCGGTCGAGACCATGGCTGAGCGTTTTGGCGTAGCGGTGAACGAGCGCTACGAACAGTTGCGCCACGATCGCGAACGACCACTGGTCAAACCCGCGCGGCTGTTCGCCGAACCTGCGGAGTTACTGACAGGCCTGTTGCGCCATGCCTGTGTGCAGGTCAGCGGTTTATCCAGTGAAGACCCGCAGCAGATCGACTTCGCCACCCGTAGCCCAGTGCGTGTGCCCATCGACGCTCGTGCCGCTGCGCCGTTCGCTTTGCTTGAAGATCACATCAAGCGTTGCGACGGTCGTGTACTGATCCTCGCCGACTCGCTGGGTCGCCGCGAGAGCATGCTTGAGCTGTTCCAGAACCAGGCGTTTCGACCGCGGGCGTTTGAGACCTGGCAGGACTTCCTGGCCGGCGACGCAGCGGTTGGCATCGCCGTTGCTGCCCTGCACGATGGTGCTGAAATTGACGATCCGCGCCTGTCGCTGTTGACCGAAGGCCAGCTGTTTGGTGAACGCGCCGCGCAGCGGCGCCGTCGGCGTGCGAGCACCGATCAGGAAGCGGTGATCCGCAACCTGACCGAACTTCGACCCGGTGCGCCGGTAGTGCACGAACAACACGGCGTCGGCCGCTACATTCGTCTGGAAGTGCTGACCGTTGGTGGCGTCACCAACGAGTTCATCAAAATCGAATACGCCGACGGTGACAATCTATACGTCCCGGTCAGTGCACTCGATCGCATCAGCCGCTATTCGGGCGTTGATCCTGATCACGCACCTTTGCACAAGTTGGGTAGCGGCCAATGGGAAAAAGCGCGGCGCAAGGCCCATGAAAAAATTCGCGATGTTGCCGCCGAATTGCTCGAAATCCATGCGCGCCGGGCGGCACGCAAGGGCCACAGCTTTAAACTCGACCGCGCCGGATATGGGGCCTTTGAAGCCGCTTTCCCATTTGAGGAAACACCCGATCAACTGGATGCCATCCATGCCGTACAGGCCGATATGCAGGGCGAACAGCCAATGGATCGCCTGGTCTGCGGCGACGTCGGTTTTGGTAAGACCGAGGTGGCGATGCGTGCCGCCTTCATCGCCGTCAATGACGGCCATCAAGTCGCCATCCTGGTACCGACCACCTTGCTCGCGCGCCAGCACTACGAGTCGTTCAAGGATCGCTTTGCCGACTGGCCGGTGCGCATCGGTCAGCTCTCGCGCTTTGGCGACAGTAAAGAAACCAAGGCGACGCTGGCTGGCCTCTCCGACGGTACGGTGGACATTGTGGTGGGTACCCACAAGTTGCTGGGCAAGGACATCCGTTTTAAGCGCCTGGGACTTTTAGTGATCGATGAGGAGCACCGTTTCGGTGTGCGACAGAAGGAAAAGATCAAAGCATTGCGCGCTGATATCGATATTCTGACGCTGACCGCGACGCCCATTCCGCGCACTCTCAATATGGCGTTGTCTGGCACCCGCGAGCTCTCGATTATTGCAACCGCACCATCGCGGCGCCTGGCCATCAAGACCTTTGTGCGCGAATGGTCGGCGTCCTTATTACGCGAGGCGATTTTGCGTGAGATTGGGCGCGGTGGGCAGGTCTATTTTGTGCACAACGAAGTGGAGAATATCCAGGAGATGGCACAGACCATCTGCGAGATCGCGCCGGAGGCGCGAGTGGCGGTGGCCCACGGCCAGATGCGCGAGCGCGATCTCGAACAAGTGATGCTCGATTTTTACCATGGCCGCTGCAATGTGCTGCTGTGCACGACTATCATCGAAACGGGTATCGACGTGCCAAATGCCAATACCATGATCATCAATCGCGCCGACAAGTTTGGTCTGGCCCAGCTCTACCAGCTGCGCGGCCGGGTCGGGCGCTCCCATCATCGCGCTTACGCCTACCTGGTTATTCCCCATCGCAAGGAGATCACCGCCGACGCGGTCAAGCGTCTGGAGGCCATCGAGTCGCTGGAGGATCTCGGTGTCGGTTTTACGCTGGCTACCCACGATCTGGAGATCCGTGGTGCTGGCGAGATCCTGGGCGAAGAACAGAGTGGGCAAATTCAGGAGATCGGATTTGGTCTGTATTCGGAGTTGCTGAACCGTACGGTGGCAGCGTTGAAGGCCGGCCGCGGCATCGATCTGGACGAGGTCATGGATGTCCGTGTTGAGGTCGAGCTGCACGTGCCAGCGTTGTTACCGGAGGATTATTTGCCGGATGTGCACGCGCGATTGATCATCTACAAGCGTGTGGCAAGCGCGCGCACTGTCGCTGAGCTCGATGATCTGCGCGAAGAACTCATCGATCGTTTTGGGTTGTTTGCCGAACCTGTTGATAATTTATTTCGGGTGACGTCGTACAAACTCGAAGCTGAGGGTTTGGGCATTCGCCGCATCGATCTCGGCAACCGCGGCGGCCGTATCGAATTCCAGCCCAAACCGAATATCGATCCGATGCGGATCATCGAATTGATTCAGCGCGACCGGGCCTACCGTATGGATGGCGGCGAAAAACTGCGGATCACCAAGGAATTGCCGGATGCCGAATCACGATTTGCCGAACTTAAACTCCTGTTTGAACGTTTGGCCAGTAAGCGGGCAGCCTGAGTCGGTGATACGCGCACTCGTGCTGCTGGCACTGCTGCTAACGCCTGCACTCGCGATGGCGCGCTGGTACCAGGTCGACGTGGTGGTCTTTCGCCACAATGTGGCGCCCGCGCTTGGTGCAGAACAATGGCCAGCGCTGAACGCCATACCGGATTACAGCGGCAGTGTGGATTTACTCACTGATGAGTCGGCGGTGGAGGGCGAAGCCTCGAGCGCCCAGATAGATAACGCAGCGCAACCGACGGCATTCAAAGCCTTGCGAGCGCGTGAGCGAAGCCTGGTTGACGCCGAGCGTCGCCTGCGCAACAGCAGCCAGTACGCACCCTTGTTATCAGCGGCGTGGCGTCAGCCCAAACTCGCGGTGGGCGGCGCAAAGCGTGTGCATCTGAGCGATGTCGATGTGCGCCCGAGCACACTACAGGTGCAGTCATCCGATGCAGCGGTGGGTGCGCCTGGGTCGCTGCCGACACCGCGTATCGAAGGCACGGTGCTGGTCAAGATCGCCCGCCAGATGAGCGTGGATGTCGACTTCACCTATGCCAATGAAGGCACGCCGGTGCGTCTGCGGGCGACACGTGGGGCCAAATTGCGCGAGGTGAATTATTTTGACCATCCGCTGTTTGGTGTGCTGGTGCAGATCCTGCCCTATGACTTACCGGACGACGATCCGTCGGCCGGCACCGCCAGCGATGAACCCGTGGATGAAGGCCGCGAAGCGGGTGCTGAGCCGTCGGACGCCCTACCCGAACCCGACTGAAGATAGCCGCGCCGTGAGCGCGCTGAGCACGCGGCGGATCTGGCCCATGCCGAGCGTGAGTTCACGCTCGATGTCGGCCATGGTGATCTCGCCGTGGGCGCGGCCGGCCGCCGGGTTCACGACCAGTGAAATATTCGCGTATTCAAGGCCCAGTTCCCGCGCCAGTGCTGCTTCGGGCATACCGGTCATGCCAACGATGGTGCAACCGTCACGTTCCAGACGATCAATTTCAGCGGCACTTTCCAGGCGTGGCCCTTGGGTCGCGGCATAGACTCCCCGTGGAAGTACGGCGATGTCGACGTCGGCGGCCGCGCCGATCAGTGCGGCGCGCAAGCGTGCGCTATAGGGCTCACTGAAATCGACGTGTTGGGGATGGGCCTGAGTACCATCGGAATAGGTGTGCTCGCGGCCGTAGGTGTAGTCGATGATTTGATCGGGGACAACGATGACGCCGGTGCCTGCGTTATGTTCAATGCCACCGACTGCCGCCGTGGCGACGATCCCGGTGACGCCGACATCAGCCAGCGCAGCGATGTTGGCCCGGTAGGTGATGCGATGCGGCGGCAGATGATGATTGCTGCCGTGACGCGGTAGAAAAAACAACTCGACGCCGTGCAAGCACCCGAAGGTGAGGGGCGCGGACGGTACGCCCCACGCGGTCATTACCTTGCGCTGCCCGAGGTTCTCGAGCCCAGCCAGATCGTACAGGCCGCTGCCGCCGATAATGCCGAGTTTCATGGCGCGTCTCCGACCGCAAAGATGCCTGGTGCATTGCGCAAGTAACTTTTGTAATCCATGCCACAACCGAACAGATAGGCATCGGGCAGCGTCAAGGCTGAAAAATCCGCCCGCTGCAGGCCGGCGCGATCGGCAATGGTCTTGGTCACCAGCACCGCGCTCAACACTCTGGCCGCGCCCATGGCCTGACATTCATCAATGAGCGCGGCGAGTGTGATGCCATGATCCAGGATGTCATCGACCAGCAGCACGGTACGGCCGCGGATCGAGGTCGGTGGACGCTTAATCCAGCTGATCGCGCCGCCGCTGGTTGCAAGTCCATAGCGGGTGAGATGCACGTAATCGACCTGCAACGGGAAATCGAGGCGCTCAAGGAGCATGGCGAGCGGCACTGCACCACCGGTCATTACACACAGCAAGATTGGATTGGTGTCGCGCAGGCTGAGCGTGATCGCGTGTGCCTGGGCGTCGCACGCCCGGCCAATGTCGGCGATGCTGGCCAGACAGCGCGCATTGGCGCGCACTGCCGCGAGCTCCGGTGGCGGTGAGTCATGACCCATGCCTATGCTCCAAAGCCTGACGTCCAGCGAAGTCGCGGGCAAATTGATGAGCAGCGCGACCGCTGCGTGAACCGTGCAGTAAGGCCCACTGCAGGGCTGCAGCGCGGACCGCATCGGTCTCGGACAGATCTGCATCAAAAGCACGCAGCCAATGAAACGCAATATCAAGATAACGTTCTTGGCTCAGGGGATGAAACGACAACCACAATCCGAAACGCTCTGACAGCGATATCTTTTCCTCAACCGCCTCGCTGTGGTGTAGTTCGCCATCAATAATTCGCGCACCCTGATTTTCCGATTGATGCTCAGGCAGTAAGTGTCGGCGGTTAGACGTTGCGTATATAACGATGTTCTCGGGTGTGTCCAGTACCGAGCCATCAAGCACGGTCTTGAGGGCGCGATAGGTGGCATCGTTGTCGTCGAAGGACAGATCATCACAGTAAATGACATAGCGCCCACGCTTGTCATGTAAGCGGTCAACGATATCGGGCAGGTCGACGAGATCGAGACGATCAACTTCCACCAGACGCAAGCCAGCCGCGGCGTAGTCGTTTAACAGCGCTTTTACGAGCGACGATTTACCGGTGCCGCGCGGCCCCCACATAAGGGCGTTATTGGCGGGCAACCCGGCCAGGAACTGACGGGTATTGCGTTCTAATGCGTCTTTTTGACGTTCGATGTACAGCAGATCGGCCAAGCGCACGGGATTGAACCGACGTATGGCTTCCAGGCGTCCCGCACCGCCGCCGCTGGTGCGCCAGCGCCAGGCGATGGCGTCATCCACATCTTCGTCCGGCCTTTTAGGGAGCAGCCGTTCCAGCCGTTCGATCAGCTGCTCGGCGCGGTTGAAAAATTTGTCTGCTTTTCCCAAGGTGAGGCGTCCACTGGCTCGATTCAGGGCGCCATTCTAACGCATCACTTCCGCTCCATGAGACCACCGACGAGTATTTCAGGAGGCCAGTGCAACACCCGATACGCCGCCGGCCACATCGCGCAACATGGCGCGCGTCAACTGGAATTCGATGCGTTTTTTATAGCTCAATAGATCAAACGGGCGCAGCGTTTCGATGCCGATTTGTTTACGGAAACGCGGCGACAGGTCGAGATCGGTAATGTAAATCGGATAGATTTCGCCGGCCTTGCGTAGCGAGAGCACAAATTCAGCGACCTGCACGAACAAGGAACCGCCGTGTTCCCAGGTCGAAAATTCACGGTGGTTGGCGTGGATGGTGAACTGTTGATGGCCATGAACATCAGCATCAGCCAGCACCTGAATGGACAAATAGGGTGTGCCGACCAGTGGCTGATCGCCATAGGACTTAATCTGCAGGCCGCTGTTCGCCGGCACCAGTTCTAGGGTGTCGATGGCGAGATCCGCCAGCGCGGCTTCGCCAGCGCTATCGTAGATACAGCGCGGTAGCGCGGTATCGAGAAAGCGTCGGTAGTGATGCAACAGCGCCGACATGTTGTGGCATTCCTGACGGTGCACCAGTAGAAGTCCACGTTCGTCAATGATGTAGATATCAGCAAAATTGCCGCGTTGACACGCGAATATCTGCAGACGGCCTGGGCGATTGTGTTGATAAATGTCCGGCAGAACCCCAGCGTGGGCGCATTGACCGTCAAAATGCACGATATTGAAGTTGTCGTTATTGATATCCCCAAGCGCACGCAAGAGCACGGCCTGGCCCCCGTAAATCTCAATCCGGGGTTTGCCTCTCGTCATGCGCAGATGATGCAACTGGTCGTCTATCTCGATGACAAAATGGGGTGTTGACCTCGCAGCATGCCCGACCAGGAAACGATAGGCGACACCAAATGTCTGCGCCACGCGTTCGGCTATCTGACTTGCATAATCCGAGGTGAAACAATGGGCCTCAATCGGCGGCACATAAGGTTCACCATCTTCGATATTGGCCCATTGCAGGCATTCGGCCAGCGCTTCCAGCACCGCACCATTACCTTCGTAATGAAACGTGAACGTTTCCGACCAGGTAGTGACAAACAGCAGGTCGACTGTCCGTACCAGATTCATGCGTCGCGCACCGAACTGGAAAGCATCGGTCCTGTTGCTGGTTAGTACACCACCACCGGTGGCGGTGGATGAGAAAGTCGAAACGCCGACGTTCACGAGCAAGATGACCCGGGAGATGCGCGCGCGTGCGCGCAAACCATCGGCGTTGTCGTTGTCGTCGGCAGCACTTAGGCTGGTCGCGAGCGCTTCGTTAGTGCGCTTGATCTCCAGCGCAGACAGATCGCTGGTCTGGGTAAAAACATGCCAGGTGGTGGCTGGATCGCTGAGCCGGTTCAAATGGCACCAGCTCAGAATTTCGGCCGCCGACGCGCAGCGTTTGAGCGGGCGTCGGAATGGCGCCTCAGCCGGCCGCACCATGCCCGCATAGAGCAGCCAGACAGTACTGTTTTCGCCGAGCTTGGTCTCGTGCAGCGACAAGCTGGCTTCTTGCGGGTTGCTGCAGATGCCGCGGGTCACGACTTCGACCTTGGCCGGTTTTTTCTCAAAGGCGGCATAAAGTTGACGCCCTAGTACATGCAAATCGTGGCCGCTGATTTTGTGATCGTTGGCCTGGTTGCGCGCAAACTGCGACAGCATGGCATAGCTGTCCTTGAGCGTATTGATCAGGTCGCGCCGTTCGTCGACGGCGGTGTCGATGCGCCATTCTTCGCGCTGGTCCAGTCGCGCGACTTGTTCGGCGTTCCAACCCCAGGCTCCAACCATCTCGCTCAATACGTCAGCCCGCCAGTCCTGGGCGGCATGGGGACCACGCGTCGAGAGGCGCAGGTTGGCTTTGATATAAAAACTCCGCCTGAGCACGTCCAGTCGCAGTGAGTCGTTGCGGGCCTGCAGATGCTCTTCGACCTTGGTGAACATGAGGATATAGGGGTCAAGACTGTCGAGACTGACGTGCTCGGATTCCACGCTTTGTTTATAGCGTTGGCTGAGCAGTGTGATGTTGGGGAATTCGGCCGCATAGGCTTCCATCAACAACAGCTTCAAGACGGACTTGTAAGGAGATTTGATGCTCTTGTAGAGCTGCCACACCGCGGCGCCAAAAAATTCTTCGACCGGAATACCGGGCAATCCGCCGAAGTCGATATAGTCCCGTGGGTCGATCTGGCGTGCCGCAACAGCCCGCCGTACGTAGTTGTCATAGTCTTCTTCGAAGCGTGCCGGCACGCGCCACCACAGTGGGCGCAATCCAGCCACCAGCAGACTCGAGCGGTAGAACTCATCGAGCAGCAGTGAGTGCTGCGACGAACCGCTTGACTCGTCCGACAGCGAGAGGGTCTCGCCGCAGCGAAAGCGCTCCGCGTCAAACACAAAAAAATGTACTTCGAGGCCAAGCCCGGCAGCAAACACCTCGATGCGTCGGGCCTTTTCAGCGAGCAGTTCGGTCGCTGCCTGATCCAGCGCGGAATCGTGACACAGCCACATGTCGAGATCGCTGTGGCGGGTATAGGCGATAGTTCCAGGGCTGCCCATCATGTAGAGCGCACGGATTGGAAAGCGCACGGCTGAACGTCGGTCGTACTCAAAAGACCGCACCATGCGCTTGGCGGCGCGCAATACCGCTTCAGTGGGGGTGTAGTCGGTGATGCCGGCCGGTGTTTCTTTAGACACGTAGCCGGGCAGCAAAGGGTGATTGATATGGAACAGCAAACCGAGGACTTCGATAAAGTCCCGCTGACGAGGCGTGAGCGAAGCATGCACGCGTCGCAGGCGGTCGCGGTTGAGCACCAGAAAGCGCGTCTCGCCATTCTGCTCGCCGCTGGTGAGATTGCTGTCGGGATGACTTTGCATGGATTTACATAGCGGCACAAAGCGCTGGATCTTCAGTCTTGCCCAGGCCGTCCCAGCAGGCCAGGGGGAGGATGATAAATCCAGTAAATTCAATGATTTTTGATTGTGTCCCAGGCACTATTCGTCGATAATCCCGAGGCCTGCAGAGGCGCGCTGAGCGCTACCGTGGGCCGACCCCGATTCATCTTCTGAGGACACCGACGCATGTTTTCGCGCGCTATGTCGATTGCCGGTTTCGACGACGATTTGTGGCAGGCCCTCGAGGCTGAAAGAGCGCGACAGGAGACCCACATCGAGCTCATCGCCTCGGAAAACCACGCCAGCCCGCGTGTTTTGCAAGCCGCCGGTACGGTGCTCACCAACAAGTACGCCGAAGGTTACCCCGGTAAGCGTTATTACGGCGGCTGCGAGTTTGTCGATGTTGTTGAGGAACTGGCCATCGCAAGGGCCAAGGCCCTGTTTGGCGCCAGCTACGCCAACGTCCAACCCCATTCGGGCTCGCAGGCCAATGGCGCGGTTTATCTGGCGCTGCTTGAAGCCGGTGATGGTGTGCTGGGTATGAGTCTCGCCCATGGCGGGCATCTGACCCACGGTGCGTCGGTCAATTTTTCGGGTAAAACCTATCACGCCACCCAGTACGGGATCGATCCGGCGACGGGGTATATCGATTACGACCAGGTCGCGCGCCTGGCCCGCGAACACAAGCCGCGCTTGATCATGACAGGCTTCTCGGCCTATTCGCGCATTCTGGACTGGGCCAAATTCCGCGAGATTGCCGATGACATCGGAGCCTATCTGGTGGCCGACATGGCGCACGTCGCCGGACTGGTAGCGGTCGGCCTCTATCCGAGCCCGGTGCCTTTGGCAGATCTGACGACCACCACCACTCACAAGACCCTGCGCGGACCACGCAGTGGGCTGATCCTGGGGCGCGGTAACGAAGCGCTGGAAAAGAAAGTCAGTTCGGCGGTATTTCCCGGTATTCAGGGTGGGCCGCTGATGCACATCATTGCGGCCAAGGCGGTGGCCTTCAAGGAAGCCATGGAACCCGATTTTCGTGCTTACCAGCAGCAGGTTCTGCTCAACGCACAGGCCATGGCTGAGACCTTCATGAGCCGCGACTACAACGTAGTTTCGGGCGGCACCGACAACCATCTATTCCTGGTTGACCTGGTGAATCGCGGTTTGACCGGCAAGGCCGCTGATGCGGCGCTAGGCAGCGCCCATATCACGGTGAATAAAAATGCTGTGCCCAATGACCCGCAGTCGCCCTTTGTAACCAGTGGCATTCGGGTTGGCACGCCGGCCATGACAACTCGCGGTCTTATGGTCGACGAGGCACGCGCACTGGCTGGTTGGATGTGCGATGTGCTCGATCACATCGAAGATGAAGCGGTGATCGCGCGCGTGCGTGGGCAAGTCACCGAGTTATGCGGCCGCCATCCGGTGTACGCAGCCTGAGATTGATGCTGACGCCGGCGGTCAGGCAAGAGGAGACTCAACTGCATGCATTGTCCGTTCTGCACCCATATCGACACCCGTGTCATCGACTCACGGCTGCTCGGTGACGGCGACCAGATCCGTCGACGCCGTGAGTGCGTCAGCTGCAAGGCGCGCTTTACGACCTACGAAACGGCCGAGCTCAGTTTGCCGCGCATCATCAAGAGTGACGGACGACGCGAAACCTTCAACGAAGCCAAACTGCGTAGCGGTTTTCTGAAGGCGCTGGAAAAACGCCCGGTCGCTATGGAACGGGTGGAAAGCGCCATCAATGACGTCAAACGCCAGATTCGCGAAAGTGGAGAACGGGAAATCGATTCGGTGCGTATTGGCGAATTGGTGATGGACTCCCTGCGCAACCTCGATCAGGTTGCTTACGTGCGTTTTGCTTCGGTATATCGCAGCTTTGAAGACGTGCGTGCTTTTCTCGAGGAAATCGAACGGCTGGAGAACGAACTGCCGCCGGATCTGCGCGAGCAGCAACTCGATCTGCTGCAAGTCGAAACGGGCAAAAAATCAAACTGAACGCCTGGCGTTCTGCAACTGCGCAACACGCATGAGTGGCAACGACGACGATCGCTACATGGCGCTTGCTTTAGAGCAGGCAGCGCTCGGTCAATACTCCACTTCGCCCAATCCCTGTGTTGGCTGTGTGTTGGTCAAGAATGACGTGGTGCTGGCCCTAGGCCATCACCGCCGCGCGGGTGGTCCCCACGCCGAGGCCGATGCACTTTTTCAAGCGGGTGACGCTGCGCGCGGCGCAACGGCCTATGTCACGCTCGAACCCTGCAATCATCACGGTCGCACGCCGGCTTGCAGTGAAGCCCTGATCGCAGCCGGTGTCGCGCGGGTGGTTTATGCCCTCGACGACCCCAATCCACGGGTCGCCGGTGGTGGTGCGGCACGCTTGCGCGCGGCGGGTGTAACAGTGCACGGTGGGGTGGGCCGCGAGGCAGCAGCAACATTGAATCGTGGGTTTTTCCAGCGCATGGCCCACGGCCGGCCGCGGGTGCGGATCAAACTCGGTATGAGCATCGACGGCGGCGCAGCGCTCGCCGATGGCAGCAGTCAGTGGATAACCAGCAGCGAATCGCGCGCCGATGTACAGCGCCTGCGTGCCGAGTCCTGCGCCATCGTCACGGGCATTGGCACCTTGCTGACTGACGATCCCTCGCTCAACGTCCGCGACCCGCGATTCGACCTGCATGGCCGCCAACCCCATCGCATTGTGCTTGACCGTTATTTGCGTACGCCGCTCGACGCCCGCCTGCTGACCCTGCCGGGTGAAACCTGGATCTTCTGTAGTGAAGAGAGCTTTGCTCGGGCCGACCCGTTGCGTGACGCCGGTGCGCGTGTCGAATCCTTGTCGCTGCACGATGGGCGTATCGACTTGGCCGCGTTGGTACAGCGCCTGGGTGAGCTCGACATCAACGAGCTGCTCGTGGAATCGGGACCGCGTTTGGCAGGGGCCTTCATCGAGGCGCGATGTTTTGATGAACTGGTGCTCTACGTCGCGCCCAAGCTGCTTGGTTTGACGGCGCGTCGCGCCTTGGAAGTGCCATCTCCGTCATCGCTGGCCGCAGCATTGCAGATGCCTATGGTCGCGTGCGACAGGATCGGAGATGATTTGCGCATCGTGTTAAAACTCGCTTGATGGGGTCTCTATGTTCACCGGTATCGTTGCCACCGTCGGCCGCATTACACAATTAACCAAACGCGGAAATGCGATGCGTATGGGGATCGACGCAGGCAGTCTCGATCTCAGTGACGTCGCGCTGGGCGATTCCATCGCAGTTTCAGGCCCCTGTTTGACCGTAGTCGAGTTCGGACCTAAACATTTTGTCGTTGATGTCTCGAGCGAGACCCTGGCGTGCACGTCGCTCGGGGCGCGCCAAATCGGCGACCCGGTCAATCTGGAAAAGGCCCTCAGACTCACCGACCGTCTCGGTGGCCATCTGGTCAGCGGCCATATCGATGGCATCGGTACGGTGGTGACACGCGAGGCGCAGAACGAATACATCCGCTGGGTGGTGCGTGTGCCCACCGCGCTCGCTCACTATCTGGCGTTCAAGGGCTCGGTCGCGATTGACGGTGTGAGCCTGACAGTCAATGCCGTCGATGGCGAAACTTTTGATGTGCTGACCATTCCCCATACCCTCGAACGCACGACCCTGGGCCGGCTTAGCGCGGGTGCCGTGGTCAACATCGAAGTTGACATCATCGCGCGCTATATCGAGCGTCTGCTGAGCAAATCGGCCAGCCCCAATGGCAATGTCGGTGTGTCGCTCGCCAGCCTGGTCGAGGCCGGTTTCGGCGGGTCGCATAATCCCTGACGCGGTGGGCCTGCGGGTGCGCTCGCTAGCCGTACTGAAGCGGCCGAAATGTTTATAATCGCGCGACTATCCACGAGCATTGGCCACCCCCTCCATCATGGCACTCAGTAGCACCCAGGAATTGATCGACGAGCTTCGGGCTGGTCGCATGATCATTATCATGGACGACGAAGACCGCGAAAACGAAGGTGATTTCATCATCGCCGCCGAGCATTGCACGGCTGAAACGATCAATTTCATGACCAAGTTTGGACGCGGTCTGATCTGCCTCACAGTGACGGAAGACCGCTGCCGACGCCTGAACCTGCCGCTCATGGTGCAGGATACGCGCTATACCCATCGCACTAACTTCACCGTCTCAATTGAAGCCGCCGAAGGGGTTACCACCGGCATTTCGGCCGCCGATCGTGCGCGCACCGTGCAGGCTGCTGTGGCGCGCGATGCACAGCCAGGTGATCTGACACAACCGGGTCATATTTTTCCGCTCATGGCGCAATCGGGTGGCGTGCTGACCCGCGCCGGCCACACCGAAGCGGGCTGCGATTTTTCGCGCCTGGCTGGTCTTGAACCGGCGGCGGTCATCGTCGAGATCCTGAACGACGATGGCTCCATGGCGCGTCGTCCCGATCTTGAGCGCATCGCGGCCGAGCACAATCTCAAGATCGGCACCATCGCCGATCTGATCCACTTCCGCATCGCCAACGAAAAAACCGTCGAGCGCATGGCGGACTCGATCATCCCGACGGAGTTCGGTGACTTTCACTTGTACGCCTACGAAGACGCCATCCATGGTGACTTGCATATGGCGATGGTGAAGGGTGATATCGATCCCGAGCGCCCAACACTCGTGCGTGTTCACATCTACAATCCTTTCGAGGATCTGACCGCCAGTATGCGCGAGGACGCGGGCTGGCCGCTGCGCGATGCGCTGCAACGGGTGGCGAGCGCGGGAGAGGGTGTGATCGTGGTGCTCAATAATCAGGTCACCAATCGTGAACTGGTGCACCAGGTGCGCTTGTACAACACCAGCGACGATGGGGCAAAATCGCGACGTGAGAACGCCACCATGGACTGGCGCCAGATTGGTCTCGGTGCGCAGATCCTGGCCGATGTAGGTGTGCGCAAGATGCGGGTGATGAGCCATCGGCGTAAATACCACGCGATCTCGGGCTTCGGTCTTGAAGTTGTCGAGTACGTCACCTGACGCCCACCGTGTAAGCGCCGCGTATTGTGCGCAGCCCTGATCAGAAATTGAACAAAAGGTAAAGAACGATGCAGGACGTGACCATCATCGAAGGGCGCCTGGTGGCGGAAGGTAAAACCCGTGTCGCGATCATCAGCGCGCGCTTCAATGGCTTCATCGTCGAAGCATTGGAAGCGGGTTGTCTGGACACCTTGCGCCGTCACGGTGTGGTGCCTGCCGACGTCACCGTGACGCGCACGCCTGGTGCGTTCGAGATGCCGGTCGTGGCGGCCAAGCTCGCCAAATCGGGCAAGTACGATGCGGTGATCGCACTCGGTGCCGTGATTCGGGGTGCCACCGCGCATTTTGAGCATGTCGCCGGGGCCTGTTCGCGTGGTTTGAGTGCGGTGGCGACGGACACTGGTGTGCCGGTCATCTTCGGTGTGTTGACGGTCGACACTATCGAACAAGCCATCGAGCGCGCCGGTACCAAGGCTGGCAACAAAGGGGCAGAATCGGCGGCCACCGCCATTGAAATGATCTCGTTGATGCGTCAACTGTGAGCAAGAGTCCTGGCGGCGGACACCACGGTCGAGTGCGTGCTCGTCGCTGCGCCGTGCAGGCACTTTATCAATGG
>JANOXY010000324.1:0-2322 GCA_031418675.1 Pseudomonadota bacterium | reverse complement strand
CAAGTTCCATCGAAACCTTACGCGAACAATTCAAAGTGCTGAGCTTCGATCAGTACGGCACGGTGGTCGATATGCAGGGCGGCCTCGTCGAATTTGTTACGCCGTTCCTGCGCGACAAAGGCTGGCCAGGCCGCCCGGATCAATTTGTGACCTGGTGGCGCCGCACCCACTTCGAGAACTCCATGATCGATGCGCTGTGTGATCGCGGCCATACCCCCTATCGCGAGATAGGCCGACGCGCCGTGAGTTACACGATGGAGCGTGCCGGCATTGCCTTCAACGACGAGGAGGCCCGGGTACTGGTCGCCGCCATTGAGCGTCTGCCGGCTTTCCCGGAGGTGCCGCCGGCCTTGGCACGACTCGCGCAGCGCTATCGTTTGGCGATTTTCTCTAACGGTGATCGCGACATGTTGGAAGCGGCCAAGCCCTACCTCGGCCATCGTTTCGACCACACCATCTCGGTACAGGAAGCGGGCTGCTACAAACCCCATCGACGCAGTTACGAAACCGCCGCACGTCTACTCAAAGTCGCGCCCCAGGAAATCCTGCATGTCGCCAACCATGCTTTTGACTGCGTAGGCGCTACCGCGGCCGGCATGCACGCCGCCTTCATAGACCGTCGTGGTCGTCCCTATGGTGAGACGCCGCACACCGCCGCAATCACAGTGACGTCCATGACAGCACTCGCCGATAGGCTGCTTGCGTAGGGATCGGCTCGTGCGCAGACTACCGGCACATCAGAAAACGATTAAGGGGAGAGAATGATGGCGAAAAAAACCGCTCAGGGTCTGAATGTCGGCGTGTTTCAGGTGATGGCCGACATGCACTACGGCGACCCGGCCGTGATCGCAAAGTGTGCCGAGGATCTGGGCTTTTCTTCCTATTGGGTACCGGAGCACACGGTGATTCCGCAGGGCTCAGCCGATGTTTATCCGGGCAAACAAGCCGATGAGCCAGCGCCCGATTATTTATTCAAGATGCCCGATCCCTTCATTGCCCTGGCGCGCGCTTCGGCGACCACCAAGACCATCGGGCTGGGCACGGGTGTGTCGCTGATCCCGGAACGCAATCCTTTGCTCACCGCCAAGGAAGTCGCAAGCATCGATCATTACTCCGGCGGCCGCATGATGCTGGGCATTGGTGCCGGCTGGAACGAGCCGGAGTGTCGCGTCATGGGCGGCGATTTCGAACATCGCTGGAGCCAGACCAAAGAATCCATCGAAGTCATGAAAAAACTCTGGAGCGGCGAGTACGTCGGACACCAGGGTAAGTATTACAACTTCCCACCGGTCATTTGCCTGCCGCGCCCCGCGCGACGCCCCAACCCGCTTGTGCTGTTGGGTTCTATTGGCTCGCCCCTGGTCTTCAAGCGCACCGTTGAATGGGGTGATGGCTGGCTGCCGTTTTCCGTTGACCTCGCCGAGATCGCTAATGGCCGCGCGCAACTCACCAAGCTGGCCAAAGCCGCCGGCCGCGACCCGGCCAGCATCGACGTCACGCTGTTCGCACCGGGCGGCTTCTTCCGCAAAGCCAGTGAGCTGGCAGAAGTTGCCAAGGCCGGTGCCAACGGCGCCGTGCTGTGGCTGCAGGGCCAAACCGAGGCGGAGCTCGTGGCTGAGTTGAAACAACTGGCTGGGCAGGTTTTTTAGTTCAGCGTGTCCGTAGGCGTCACTGAATTAACTCCTACGGACACACCTCGACTGCAGACGGAGTCACGGCCATGGTTTACCAGCACCTCACGATTGAGCGTCGCGACCACATCGCGATCGTTACCTTTAACCGCCCTGAGCGCGCCAATGCGCTTAACTTCGAGCACCTTGCAGAAATCGAACACTGTGCCTTGGCTCTGCGCGACGACGCCGACACGCGGGTCGTGATCTTCACGGGTGCGGGAAAGCATTTTTCCGCAGGTGCCGATCTGGTCGACTTCCCCGACGAACTTGGCTACCCGCTGCTCGTCAGGCGCCGACGCTTTCGCATCGGCGAGCGGGCTTTGCACGCTATGCTGGGTATCGATCAGATCACGATCGCGGCCTGGAATGGTGGTGCCATCGGCGGCGGTGCCTGTCTGGCGACGGCCGCGGATTTCCGCATCGGTGCCTCGGATTGTTTCATCCAATATCCGGAAATTGATCTGGGCATGAATCTGATGTGGCAGAGTCTGCCGCTGACGGTGCACCTGCTCGGACCCACCCGCGCCAAGCGCCTGGTTATCGGTGGCGAACGTGTGCATGCCGAGACCTTGTTGGCCTGGGGGCTGCTCGAAGACCTTGTGCCACGCCCCGAACTTCTGACCAGCGCGGAAAAATTTGCAGCGACCTA
>JANOXY010000323.1:0-3697 GCA_031418675.1 Pseudomonadota bacterium | reverse complement strand
CGCCTGCTGGCTGGCGGCCAGCTCCGGCCATGCCGCATGGTTTTGGGCGACCCTCGTGGTCTGGTACCTGGCGGTACCCGTGCTCGATCACTTACTGCCGTCGGATGCCAGCAACCCGCCGCCGGAGGTTGTGCCGCAGCTTGAGGAGGATCGCTACTATCGTGTGCTGACCTATTTGACCGTGCCGATCCACTACATCACCTTGTGCTACACAGCCTATGTGGCGGGCACACGGCACCTGCCGTGGTACGCCCTGCTTGGACTGGCGCTCTCGGTGGGCGTGGTCAACGGTCTCGCTATTAACACCGGGCACGAGCTCGGTCACAAGAACACCAAACTCGAGCGCTGGCTGGCGAAGATCGTGCTGGCGGTGGTCGGCTATGGCCATTTTTTTATCGAACACAATCGTGGCCACCACGTTGATGTCGCTACGCCACACGATCCGGCAAGCGCGAAGATGGGACAAAGTATCTACGGCTTTGCGTGTTCTGAAATTCCTGGAGCCATACGCCGCGCCTGGGCCTCCGAGAAAACGCGTCTGGCGCGTCGCGGGCAAGGCCCTTGGACGCTTGCCAACGAAGTGCTGCAGCCGCTCATGATCACCTTGGTACTGTACACCGGGCTGCTGTATGCCTTCGGCTGGATCATGGTGCCATTCTTATTCCTGCAGGCTTTCTGGGGGTGGTTTGGCATCCTGACCAGCGCCAACTACATCGAGCATTACGGACTGCTGCGAAAAAAATTGGAAAACGGCCGCTACGAACGCTGCCAGCCGCACCATTCGTGGAATTCAAACCACGTCATGTCCAATGTGATCCTGTTCAATCTGCAACGCCACTCCGATCACCATGCCTATCCGATGCGGCGGTACCAGAGTCTGCGCAGTTTCCACAAGCTGCCAGAATTGCCCAGCGGTTACCCGTTGATGTTCGGCATCGCGCTGATCCCACCGCTGTGGTTCGCGTTGATGGACCCTCGGGTGGTGGCCTGGGCGGACGGTGATTTCACCAAGCTCAACGTGCTGCCGGCGATGCGGGAACGGCTGGTTCGGCGTTATGCGCGCGCGCGCGCAGCGTGAGCACCATCGTCTTGGCGTACCGCTGCCCGGGCTGCTGCTACACCTACGTGCCGGCGCAAGGCGCCCGCCATGAAGGGTTTGCGCCCGGCACGCCCTGGTCAGCCATCCCGGAGGACTGGGCTTGCCCCGACTGTGCGGTCCGGGAAAAACCCGACTTCATCGAAGTCCCGCACGGTACTCAAGGCTCGCCAGGCGAGGTGTAAGTGACACAAACGCTGCCTATCGCGAAATCGAGCTTGAAATTGCGACACCTGCTGGCGGCGCGAAATAACGAGTGAGGTAAACGGCCGCCGCTGAAGTGGGGTTTACGGCGGCATTGCGCGAGCCAATGTGGTCGGCAGCATAAGCTTCGCGGTGATCGGCCACTGTGTGCGAGCGTGCTTCGCACCAGCCAGTAATCAACAGGAGTTTCTAGCCCGCAGTGATTGAATGCTTGTGCCTCGCCATAGCGGCTATACGCTTTACAATGTTCCGATGATCCCACGAGACACCCTACTCAAATCCCCACTTGCCGAGCGCCTCCGCGACTTTGATCAGCCGCTTAGCACCGGGCTCGGTGGCGTGATCGTTCAAGCGCCAGGTTGTACTCGCGGCCGGCGCCGCTTTGCACCGTGATCACGCGCTTTGACCACGTCGTCATCGCCGTCCAGGACCTGGACGCAGCACTCGCCGACTACACTCGTCTCGGTTTTGACGTTAGCGCTGGCGGTCGGCATCCGTCGCTGGGCACACACAACGCTATTGTGCGTTTTGGCCTCGACTATATTGAGTTGCTGGCGATCGAAGATCAGGACGTGGCCCGCGCGCGCGGTGCCTTCGGTGTTGAACTCGCTAAGTATCTTGCCGCAGGCAACGGACTGGTCGGCTTCGCCCTGGCGAGCGCCGGCCTCGAGGATGAAGCGCATGGTTTGGCGCGCATCGCCCTCGCTGCGGAAGGTCCGTTTGCGATGGAGCGCCAGCGCCCGGACGGGCGCACGCTGGCGTGGCGCCTGGTGTTGCCGGGCGCTTCGCCGTGGCGTAAGCCGTGGCCATTTTTGATCGAGTGGGCCACGCCCGACGCCGAGCGCTTGCTTTGGGATCCTGTCGGGGCCCATGGCAATGGCGTGTGCGGCGTGCGTGCAATTGATCTGCTGGTCGCCGATGTTAGTGAAGCCGTAGGTCTCTACGAAGACGCCTGGGCTTTGACGGCAGATGGGCTTGGAGACAGCGCGTCGGCGCGCAGTTACCAACTCGGCACGTTTGGTTTGCACGTGCACAGTAGCACTGATGCCGCGACACGCAACGAACTAAAAAGCCGCGGACCGGGTCCGTGGCGCGTGCATCTCGCAACTCCCTCCTTGGACGCCAGCGCCGCCTGGTTACGGGGCGCGGGCGTCGGCTTCGAGTTGGGCACCGGATACATCGACATCGCGCCCGAAGAAGCACAGGGTGCGCGATTGCGACTGGTTACAGCCTGAGTCGCAAGCGCGGCTCGCATGTGACGCAGATTGACCTGCCTTTCAGCCCAACAGGCGCTGTACCTATTTTGCCACCAGCGCCGGTCGGCGCGCCGCCCACGGTTGCGCGCGTTCAATCTGCGCGGCGAGTTGCAACAACAAGCCATCGTTACCCATGCGCGTCACGAACTGACAACCGATGGGCAAGCCCTGCGCGTTCCACCACAGCGGCAAGGACACGGCGGCTGAGCCACAGATATTGAACAGCGACGTGAACGGCATGAATTCGAACATGAGGCGGAAATAGTCGTTCGAGTCCTGCATGCGCGGGTCGATCTCGCCGATCGGCACCGGCGGCTTGCCTAAGGTCGGCGCGAGATAAATGTCGTACTGCTCAAAAAACGGTCCGACGCGGCGCGCCGCTTCATGCAGCACCCGTTTAAAACGCACGGCGTCGACCGCACTGTAGCCGCGACCCATTTCGGCCAGGGCCCAGTTGGCCGGCTCGTAGTCGGCGGCCGCCGGTTTGCGCCCGACCAGGGCCGAGATCTCCACCATATCCTGCGCGGTCTCGATGGCGAGCATGCCCATGAAAGCCTCGCCCATGGTCTCGATGAAATCCGCCGACAACTGCGGGTGGTTTTCTTCAACGTGATGACCAAGCCCGGCCGCGAGTTTGGCGCAATGCTCCACAGCAGCCACACAATCGGCATGGGCGGCGATGTGCGCCGGACCGCCCGCCGACCAGGCGACGCGCAGCGGTCGCGGGTCGCTCGCCACTTCGTCGCGAAACGGGCGCGTTTGTGCCGGCGCGGAGTAATAGGCACCGACGTCCTGACCGGCGACCTCATCGAGCAGATAGGCGCTGTCGCGCACCGAGCGGCTCATGACAAATTCGCCGCAACACGATTCCCACAGCGAACTGCAGTCGGGGCCGTGAGGTGTACGCATGCGCGAAGGTTTAAAACCGACGATGCCACAACAGGAGGCGGGCATGCGCAAGGAACCACCGCCGTCGCCACCGTGGGCGATTGGCACGATGCGCGCAGCGACCGCCGCCGCCGAGCCACCACTCGAACCGCCGGTGGTGTGGTCCAGCGACCAGGGATTGCGTGCCGGACCACGAAACGTCGGCTCGGTGGTGGCGCTGAGCGCAAGCTCCGGTGTGCTGGTCTTGGCCACG